>CAZEMW010000008.1:0-17357 GCA_964513105.1 uncultured Fibrobacterota bacterium | reverse complement strand
GAGGCATTTGAGACGACCGTTCCCAACCCCAATACGCTCCAGAGGGTAACGGTGAGAAGCAGCGCAATAACGACGGCGAATCCCCCGCCGATTTTTGCATTGAGTGAGAGATTCTTCAAGGACATGCAGCCCCCTTTCCGACCAAAGCATTAAAGGGTCACTGATATTATGTGCCTGCCTCGGCCAGGATAAAAAAATTGAAATGTGTTCCGGAATGAAAGGAAAAGTACATCGGAATGGGTCGATTCATGAAAGCCCCAAAAGCTCCGCAACGTCGGCTTTCGTTTCGACCGCATCGCCCATCTGATCCGGATTGTTCAGTTGGCGGCGTGACATTACAAATCATGTGCCGGCCCGCAACAACGGCGAATATGCGCCGGTTTTGCCGGATACCTGCCCCCTGAAGTACGAATCCCTCGGTGATGTGTAGTCCTAGTGATACACATCTCACGGTATGCGGAAAAAACGGTGTATCATTTCGCTACGGGGATACCCTTGAATGGCCCGGTCCTGGTCTCCGGCAGCAACCGTAAACAATTACAAAGTGGGGACTTACATCCCGGGATTACGCCAAAGAGCTCCTGTTTCACTTCGATACGGATGCGAGGCGGCTCGAAAGGATAGCAGACAAATAAGGAGCAATGCCGAGAAGGGCGGACGGGGTACTCTGGGAGTGAAAGAACGGAAAAAGCCGCATCAAAAGGTCGGAAGGAGACCCTTTCAATGCGGCTTCAGCACACTGCTCTGCGCGTCGCTCCACTCGGGGATTATAAGAAAAGCCTAGCTGAACTGCTTCATCAGGAAATCAAGATCCAATTCCGGATAGATTGGATACCTGTTCAGTAGCGCCGCAACCCGTTTCTCGGCTTCTTCTCGCGCCGACGACTCGATTTCATATTTGATTTTGCTTGGTTTGCCCGCTTTCGGACCGCTCTCCACCACACCGGGTTTGGTGTTCGAGATCACGAGCTTCATGATGTCCGCAATTTCATTCATTTCCTCGGCACCCATACCCAGTGTCGTCACCGCCGGCGTGCCCACACGCAATCCACTCGTTATCATCGGGCTCTCGGTATCGAATGGTATGGCATTTTTGTTCAGCGTTATGTTGCAGTCTGTCAACGCAGATGCGGCTTGACGTCCGGTTAGCCCGAATGGTTTCACATTGATCAGCATAAGATGGTTGTCGGTACCGCCCGAAACGACATCCATTCCCCGGGATTTCAGAGCTTCGGCGAGCGTATTCGCGTTTTCCACGATTTTGCCGGCGTATTCCGTGAATTCGGCCGAATTGGCTTCGGTAAATGCCACCGCTTTTGCGGCCATGACGTGATTGAGCGGTCCCCCCAGCACCAGCGGACATCCTTTGTCCATGTACTCACCGAATACGGCGGTAGACAGCACCAGCCCCCCGCGCGGTCCGCGCAGCGTTTTGTGGGTAGTCGAAGTCACCACATGAGCGTGAGGTACCGGATCGAAATCATCGGTAAATACCTTCCCCGCCACCAGACCGGCAAAATGTGCCATGTCGACCATGAACACGGCACCGACTTTGTCGGCAATCTCACGCATTCTGCGGAAATTGATTCTTCGTGGATACGCACTGTAGCCTGCCAGCAAAATGAACGGCTTGATCTCTTCCGCCTTTTTCTCGATATCATCGTAATCGAGCAAACCGTCTTTCTCGCTCACTCCGTAGAAATATGACTCGAACATTTTCCCCGATACGTTGTGCCGATATCCGTGAGTCAGGTGACCACCCGCCGCCAGGCTCAAACCCAGAAGGCGCTGGTTGCCGAGTTTCGCCCTGAGCTTCTCCCAGTCTTCATGCGAAAGCTTTCCCGGATCTTTGACACCAAGTTCCTCGAGAGCCGGCGTGCCGACCCGCGCCTGAAGAATACCCCAGAATGCGACCATGTTCGCGTCGGCACCGCTATGCGGCTGAACATAGGCATGCTCCGCGCCGAAAAGCTCACATGCCTGTGCACACGCGTATGATTCAATCTGATCGATATTTTCGCATCCCTCGTAGAATCGAGAACCGGGATATCCTTCGGCATATTTGTCTGTCAGAAGGTTGCCCATGGCAAGTTGTGTTGAAAGAGAGCAGTAATTCTCGCTGGCAATCAGCTTCAGACGAGATCGCTGGTCGTGAAGCTCGGAAACAATTCCCTTCGCAACATTCGGTGCGACTTCGGCGACTTTGTCCAGACTCGCCAGGTATGCGGCAAGTCCGGCATCAATTTTCTCAGCGGGTGTATTCGACAGGTATGCGGCCAGTGCTTTGCTCGGCATGGTTTTCCTCCTCGATTCATAGGATGACGACCTGCCCAGACGCGCGACAGATCCGACTAGAAAAACTCCCCGGTGGTCGGTTCCACCTCATGCGCCAGTCGTCGGAAAGAGTCAAAAATACTATCATCCACCCGGGTATCGTATTTTAATGAGGATTTCATCATATCAGGCGAATTCAGCCGTTTGTTCGAACCACGGTTCCACCTGATTGGATTCGAAAAGTTTCGATACTACGGCCTGCATGGTGAGTCTCTTTTTGGCTACGGTATATACCACAACCGGTCGCTTACTCGACTTCTACCGGTACCCGGTTTGGTGCCGGACTGGATGTTCCTGAAATGAAACGACCACTTATCTTGCGAATACTGCTGTTCTGCACCCTACTTGCTTCCGGCGCAGAAGCCTATGTTCGAATCCAGGGCGTTCCACCGTCGGGAGTATCCGAGGCACGCATAAGACGGGAATACAAGCGACAGTGGGAGATCCTTGCTCCAAAAAGCGTGCCGCTCAAACTCGATACTCTGACTGTACGGTATTCTTCTCGAAAATGGCTCGAGAACGCGCCGTTCTCACTTCCGGAATGGGGAGGCGGCGGAGCGGTGGGAGGACATTTGATCGTGGTTATTACGGATCGAAAACCGTTTCTGGAATTCACCCCCACCAGAACGACCTTCCACGAAATCGCCCACATAGTGCTGCATCGCATCGCCGACGACATTCACATACCCCGATGGTTTCATGAAGGAGTTGCGATGCTCGTCTCCGGAGATGTTTCGGGAGCGGAGCAAGCGGTGCTTTCACAAGCGATCTTTGGAAATAAACTGGTTTCGCTCTCATCTATAGATTCGGTCAACCGTTTCAGTCGATTCTCGGCTCAACTTGCCTACGCTCAGAGCAGGCAGGCGGTACAATTCCTTGTCGACACCTACGGGATGGAAACACTGCGAATCCTGATGGAAGAAACCCTTCGAAACGACAGTTTTGAGCAGGGTCTGTACGAAACTGTCGGTCTCAGCATTCAAGAGCTTGACGAGCTGGTGATTCGGCGCATACAGGAACGGTTCGGGCCTCTGCTCTGGCTGATGGATTCTCGAATGATCTGGGCCGGCATAGTGGTACTGGCGTTCATTGCGTTTTTTGCGGTACGGATCCGGATATGGCGTGGAAAGAAACGTCTTGCCCGAGAAGATGCGGCTCCCCCGGGAGACAGCGGTAGCTGATTCGCTCCAGGTATACGTCACCGCACCAGCTCGCACACACGGCCTTCGATATGTACAAAGGGATCGTACGATGCCGACGGAGGTACATCCCGAACATCCCAGTAAAGAACCCTTCCCGCCCACTCCGAAAACCGTTCTTCAACAAGAGGACGGTGTTCGGATTCAAGCAAGCAGATTACGCGTGACGCCGAATGCAGCAACGATTCGTTGACCGGTCGAGGATACCGCTCCTGCTCGGGACCGATCGGTATACCCAGAGATGCCATTCTTTCAGCAACGCGGGGAGATATCGGTCCTACGTTCTCGGTACCCCGCTCAAGTGCAAGTCCGGCCGACACGGCGCGAATATTAACTCCCACACAGGCGGCTCGATAGTTAAAAAACGCTTCAGCGTATCGACTTCGATAATAGTTGCCGGTGCAGAGAAAAAGTATGGGTGCCGGTCCATTTCTCATTTTCAACTCCAGTTCAACATATCGTACCGGGAGATAAATCGATCCAGACAAAACAAAAAATGGTGAATGGGAAGTCGTATATCCAACGAATGGGCGAAATGTAAAACGTGAATCCTCTCACGGACCGGGAATTGCTGCAGTATTTCACTACACACACACTTCGGGGGCTGGTAGATATGAATGCAGGCAACGTTTTTCTTTTTATGATACTGTCGAGCATGACCGTCGCGGCACAGGGGGCTGGGGACCAGTCACGAGAACTCGGATTCTGGACCTGGGTTCTGATGGTTGCGTTTTCTATATCCGCCGTTGTGCTGGTCTGGTGGGGACGCTCTCGGGCAAACAGATTCTGATATGCCGAAAAACGCGGGTATCCGTCGGTCAGGAAAGGAGACTGGTTACCGCGTTCGTCAGCTCCGCCTTGCGGTACGGTTTTTTGATAAACCCCGCGACACCATCCTGCAAGCTCTGCTCGGTTACCTCACTCACGCTGTAGCCGGAACTCAAAAGGGCACGAACCTCGGGGTTGATGCTTTTCATTTTAAGAAAAACATCTCTTCCATTCATACAGGGCATCACCATATCCAGAATAACCAGATCTACCGAGAACCAGTTGTTTTCGTAAAACTCAATCGCCTGCGACGTACCGGTAAACCCCGTAACTCTGAATCCGGAGCTCACCAGCATGCTTTTTACCATTTCCACCAGAAGGGACTCGTCGTCGACAACCATCACATGCGCATCACCGGTGACGGAACTCCCGACAGGTTCATTCAAAGCCACGTTTCGCTTTTCGGACGTGGCCTGGGGTATGAAAAGCCGCATGGTGGTCCCCTTTCCCGGAGAGCTGCGCACATCAACCCAGCCCCCATGGTTTTCTACGGTTCCGTATACGGATGCGAGCCCCATGCCGGTACCTTTTCCCGGCGCCTTGGTTGTGAAAAACGGTTCGAATATGGTTTTCACGGTCTTGGGATCCATCCCGTGCCCGGTATCGGAGATACCTATTTCAACAAATTTTCCCAAGGCGGGCTCGCGAGACTGTGGTACGATGCTCTCAGGCAACTGCGACGCAATCGCAGTCGAGAAAGTGAGTCGGCCTCCCTCAGGCATAGCGTCACGTGCATTCAGCGCGATATTGAGAATCGCATTCTGCAGTTGAGTCGGATCACCGAGCACAGTTGTCGGACCTGCCCTGAAATCCAATCTGATGGTGATTCTCCGATCAATTGTTCTTTGAAGGAGCCCAACAACCTCGGCCAGGAGTTCGTGTATATTGACAATCTCATTCAGATACTTCCCTTTCCGGGCGAATGCGAGGAGCTGCTCCGTCAAATCGGCCCCACGTTTCGTAGAAAGAAGTATTCCTTCGACATATTCGGCAAGTTCGGTATCCCGGCCGACACTCTCCCGCAACATGTCCGCGTACCCGGTGATTCCCGCCAACTGATTGTTGAAATCGTGTGCCACTCCGCCTGCGAGCCGACCGATAGCCTGCATTTTCTCCGAGGTCACCAGTTTCTCCTGCATGGTAATCAACTCGGTGATATCACGGATTACCGTAAGCCGATGATGCTCGCCGTTTATCATAATCGAGTCGGCCCGGATCTCCAGATACAGGATTCTGCCGTCTTTGTGTATACCCCTGTGCCGGTACGGCCCCTTGGCGTTCGATTTTATCTTCTCCATCACCAGATCATAGTCTTCCGGAAACACCAGCGACATCAGATCATGCTCTCTGAACTCGTCGGAAGTGTACCCATAGATCTCCTGAATCTGCGGGGTGACTTCCACCAGAACGCCGTCTTTCGTGATTGCAACGGCTTCATGAGATGCACGGGCAAGTCGCCGATACCGTGTTTCACTCTCCTGAAGAGCACATTCAGCTTCTTTTCGGGCCGTAATGTTCACGCCGGCCCCTTCTATCAGATCTCCTTCGATGCGCGCGCTGTACGAAACCCACAACCGTTTTCCGTTCCGGTCCCGCAGGGGAATCTCAAGATCCTTAACATACCCTTGCTCCCTTAACACCCGGGCCATTCGCTCACGGGAGGTCGGATCAACGAAATGGCGCTCCAATCGGTACTCTTTCAGGCATTCCTCTTTGGAAGAGTACCCAAGCATATCCGCGATGTACTCATTGCAGTCAACCAGCCGGCCTTCGGCGAGGGTAGAAACCACCAGTCCTACCGGATATCGATCAAACAGGTCCTGGTATTTCGCATCACTGCGCCGACGGTCCTCATCCGCCTGTTTCAAATCGGTAATATCGAAGACCACCGCGGCAAAACGTCTGTTCTCAAGGGGTACCATGGAGATTCTGAAATGCCGGCCGCTCGATGCATAGTGTCGCTCGTATGTTTCGGTTACCTGATTCTTGACGACTTTGGAACAGACCGCGGAATCAATCGGATTGTCGATTTCGTCGAAATCCTGTATCGAAATACTAACAGTCTCTTCGCGACGAAGACCGAACTGATGTTCGTAGGCAGGATTCATGTCCAGGATTCGATACAAGGTCGGAGTTGAAGCCTTGTGGTCGGACATCTCGCATATGCATACCCCCACATTGACTTCGTTGTAGAGAAACTCGAGATCTCGGGTGTGAGCCTGAACGGCTCCCTGGCGCAGGGATGAGAGCTTTTTTTTCATAATTCGACGAGCGGCGGTTCACTTATGTCTGTCTGAAAACCTGAAACGGGCACCAAGTCCCAATCTCAATCGGGGAGGTGCCCTTTTTCGGCCCCAATCGACAGGTTCACCTTCCCGAAGTTGATTCGGGACTTGGTGAAGGGGCAGTTTTAGGACAGACACTAACGGTATCCAAGGGTATATGTAAAAAGTACATTACGAAGATGGGGAATGAAAGGATTTTTTCTTTATTGGCCCCGGGCGGTTCGGTGGAAGGATGCAAGACCCAAGGGGCGGAAGGGCTTTAACCCAAGTTTCGCCGCCGACATAGGGCATACTGCTCTCTCTCCCTCGACTCCGCTCGGGACAGCGCCTCGACTCCGCTCGGGACTGCGCCTCGACTCCGCTCGGGACTGCGCCTCGACTCCGCTCGGGACAGCGGCTCTCGACTGCGAAACTTGGGCTAAACGGTGAGTCTTTAGAAAGAATCGAGAGTTTTTCCCCCCCCAGGTTGAGCGATTCCGAGCGTAGAAAGGATCGTCGGTGGCTTCATACGACGAAAGCATGGCCGATGCCGGGATCTATCGTCTTTCACGAAAACGAAAAGATCCCCGCAGAAATCCGAGTACTCCTGCGGGGATGTGTCGTGTTCGCTCAATCACGCTTTGCGATTACATACACCGCGTGTATAACGCCGGGCAGAAATCCCAGTAACGTCAGCGGAATGTTCAACCAGAAATGAAACCCAAATCCTACCTGCATGAAAACTCCGAGGGGAGGGAAAATAACTGCAAGAATAATCCTAAGCAAATCCACAATGCCTTCCTTTCTCCATTTCCTTGCACGTTACATCTGTGAGATGTGACATGATGTATTCATCGAAATGTTACTCGACTACCTGCTGTCTCTCACGAAACCTCTCAACCGGATGTACCCCTTCGGACTCATACCGGTAATCCTCACCGTCGGTCTCTATATGGGTTTCGATTACGTCCTGACTTGGAGTTCCCCCACTATTCACGGTTTGCTGGTACTTCCAGAAGCGGTGGCTGTCCGCCAAATTCGAAGAAGGAACGATCCGGGTTTCGTCGCCGGTGTAATCGACCTGTTCTCGCAGAATATCCCGCAAATACTCCTTGTTTTCCTGAAACAGGACCAGTTGCGGCATGTCGTCCGGGATGAGTTCCGCAGGGTCCCTGTTTTCATGCTTTTTGAAAAGATCGGCGGATATTCTCAGATGCTCGATCTCGTCGGAAAGACACTGTTCCCAGAATGCAGCAATTCGTCTGTCGGTTTCGTGTTCCATACAGGATCGATACATGTAGCACTCAGTGTATTCATGCAGCAAAAGGCGTTCCCACCAGGAGGCGTTCGGATCTATAAGGGATTCGTAATGGGTGACATGCTGCTCTTCGATCATACCAATTTCCTGGTATAACCCCCGTCCCAGATTATCGGGATCGGAATTCCCGACGTTCATATAAAAATTCATTGTCTGCTGCTCTGCTGCGACAATAACCATTACATGCAGTTTTGTCAGCATATCCGCGTTCTGAAAATCCACATGGGTGCGGACGGTATCGAAGGGATGTCGGTGCTCGGCAATCGTAGGACGTCCGGGGAATATCTCGGTGAATCCGCCGCAGATTTTCTCCGATGCTTTTCCGCGCATATCCAGAAGATTGGCGTACCGATACAAATGATCAAAATCTTCGACAAGTGCGAAATCGAGGGCTTGCTTTACATGAGCATTGGGCTCGGTACGAGCAAGCCAGGCGGTGAGGTCGACGGCGACCTGTTCGTAACCTATAGTGGTTTCCAGCACGGTCTCATCTCCGGGCGAAAACCAGTTGATCATTTTCTGCTGCTGTTGCTCCGCCCGACGGCCCGCAGCCAATGTGCGTTTGACGTCGAGGGCGCCGGTGTGGCGAGCCAACTGATGCAAAAACATTGCGGACTCCACCTCGATTCCGTTCATGAGAATAATGCGGGTTCTCGTATACGGATGGACATCATCCTTGTTGTACGATTGAACGTTCAGCGATTCCCAATTTCGAGATTGTTTCTCAACGGGTGTGCCTTTTTCCTTCAACGGATTGAAGCCCATTTGATAGTCTCCTTCCCGCGGTTTTTACGGAAAACAGATTTCCGGGGGGGGCCGCGTCGCCAGGTTTGTTTTAGTGATCGATTGCCGGTCGCTCAGTCCAGTGCAAATTCAGATCCATATGCGGCCGCCGGTTTTCATTGGTTAGGCTTTTGGGGACGGCACAGAATCTGCTTGAAGTATGTCGACAGCCGAAGACCGCGGCCATACCCGGTGAGATGCGTCATCCGCGTTTTCATAAGCTATTCTGGTCCGGCAATGACGACCTATTACCGTAAGACGTGTCCTAATGGTTTTCCGTTGCCGGCATGCAAATCCGTGAACAGGGAAACGACGGGTCTGAACCGGGGGGTATTCTTTCTCGCAAACGCAATGTGTCGATCCGAAAGCGAAAGGATTGAGGATGAGAACAACGCGCCGAATCTGCCGGAAGCATCTGAAAGAAGGTGGTTGGGTCGTTTCAAAAGAAACGAAAGAAGAGGGAAAACCCGGATATGAACTCTCACTGAAAAACCCTGCGGGCGAGATCAAAACGGTACGAGCGAAAAGCCGCCTGAAAGCATACTGCCGGGCCGGTAAAGAGCTCCTTCCGTCACCAACCGGCCCGGGAGCCGCATAATGCAACACAAATTCGATGCTCACATGTATCTGCGGGATTTGCTTGACGGCAGCAAGTCGCACATGACTTTTAACGAAGTGGTTGCGGATTTCCCCTTGAACCTGATTAACACTTCACCGCCCCATACCCCGTACGCTCCGTGGCATTTCCTGGAACATCTTCGCATTGCCCAGTGGGACATTCTGGAATTCATTCGGAATCCGTCGCATGAATCACCACCATTTCCCCAGGGGTTCCGACCTCCCGCCGAACAGAAAGCCACCCCCGAGAGCTGGAACCACTCGATCGCTCAGTACCGCAGGGACTTGGAGGACCTCAGAGAAATGGCGGCCAACCCGGACACGGATTTGTTTGCGCCGATACCACATGCACCGAAGTACAGCATTTTTCGTGAACTGCTGATTGTGGCAGAACACAACTCGTATCACATTGGGGAATTTGCCTTGCTTCGACAGGTGCTGAACGCGTGGCCCGAGGACCGACCATATCTCACCGGGACTCCCGAAATGTAGGCCTGCGTGAAAAAATGATTCATTGGGATCGCAATAAGTCCACAATACCCTCATCCGTTCATTTTTCAGCAGCACTCACCACTCCCCCATGATCCCGACCCCGGTTGCACTTGCGCATGCCGCCATCACGATGTATATATACCGATTGTTGGACACGTTCAATGGTACCTTAGGCGGATTTTAGTGAGGCCGGCGCAATTCCTCGTGGGGAAGCCCAAATCCTGATAGGATCAAACAGCACATCAGGTCATTGAGAGTACAACAACCAGTCAAAATCGTTTTCATTTCCTGCGTTCAATGAATTTCCCCAGTTATGGAGAGCAATCGTGAAAAACCTCAAACAGTTCCTTAAGACAATGCTGCCCGCTATGGTAGCACTCATCGGATTCGCTTCGATCGGTTGTGAAGAAATGCCGACGGACTCGGCTTCCGACACGGATACGACCTCGAACGACAAGAACACACCAACCGCCACAAAGCTGGGATTTGTCGCCACCACCGAAGAAACGGATTCGGGCATGAACGTGCTGTTTATTGCCGGCAGGATTCCGGAAAAGATACCGGTCTTGAAGATCAATCAAAAAGAGATTCGGGCACACAGGGAGAATAACTACCTCTACTGGCAGGTCTCAAACGTCGACACCGGGTCGCTTGTAGTGTACAAGATAGAGTATGAGGGTGATCCGCTTGCCGGATCGTTCGAAATGCCCCGGCCGGTTACCAACCTTATCTGCAACGAAACACCGTGTCCGAAAGATTCACTCGTCCGCGTCACCGATGCGGACTCGGTGGTTTTCTCCTGGAGTGATTCAAATGAAACCAAATACATTTATTCCTATGCATACGAAGACTCAAACGGTGTTGTAGAGAAGTGGGATATACTCACGACCGACACTTCCGTGGTCATCCCCGTTTCCGACAGCCTCCACTCACCGATAGCCTTTACCCTTGCTCAGGCAAATTTCGGGCCGATAACGAGTAATCGAGAGCCTGATGTCGAAGAGGACTATGCATTTATCTATCATGATATCAGAGGCTCCAGCTACTCGACGAGGGTTCAATTGAATGAAATTTCAGTCGCGGAACAGGAAGCAGTCGAAGAGGAAAACAGCTCTCCCGGAGGAGGAATTTCAACGATTTTCACGCGTTGGATGCCCCTGTTCAAGGAGCAGTAGCCTTGGAGATCTTACCTCCCATGGTCCGAGGACCTGAAAGTAAGCTCGGTTTTCGAGATCTTAGGTTGAGCGCACTTCAGCCGGTCGAAAGTTTGACTTCAAGCATTAGAACGCACCGGGGGACAACCGTTTACACGGCTGTCCCCCGGTACGTTCCCCGACTCCAAGAAGACCGTTTTTATCTGATTGAGGTCAATTGCAATCGTGCAAATTCCCGCCGACCATCAATCTGGACCCAGACGATGTAGAAGCCGTCGGCAAGCCGATCGAGTGCAAGGTCGGTCTTCAGTACACCTTCCTGGGTAACAGAAGCGATGTTACGACCTCTGGCATCATTGATTCCCACTCGATACGTTTTGTCCTGTACGCCAAGCACCCACACCGCTCCATTTCGAATGCTGATCATCGGACTGATCCGATGATTGTTCACCACGGTTCCCTGGCTGCGCCTTATGGTGCCGACCGGCGTGGTGGGGATGTTTTCCTCAAAAAACACCGTATCGCGGGGATTGCTAACGTCAACGTGCCAATCCGGAATTGATAGCATACCGTTTTCCAGATACGGCTCGTCGTTGATTGCGTTGTCTATTACCCAGCCACGAATATCCGAGTGCTCATTATCGTCTGAGCACGCTTTTTTATCATCGACGCCGTTGTGTTCCACCGTTTCGTCGACGAACCCGCTTTGATTCGACACATTCCACTCCATTGAGCCATCCTCGGCATTAAGGCAGTATGCCTGAATACCACCGTCAAGTGTCGCAAGTCGCCCGGCCGAAGCGTACAGTTTTCCGTCACTCAATGCAACACCGAACACCGGCCACGCCGATTCGACCTGCCCGTATGCCACGATCCGCAGATCGTTAGGCGCGGCCATAAATTTCCATGCCGGAGTACCGTCACTCAGGTTGAGTGCATAGACATACCCATCATGCGAGCCGAAATAAACCCGTGACTCGTCAACCACCGGTGTGCCGGTTACCCGCGAATCGGCTATAAAATTCCAGACCACCTGGCCATTTCGGGTGGCGGTTATGCGGTGCTCGTGCACCACCGAGACGATGCTCAGATCACCGGCCGTGACCGCCGGGGTCTCTTCTCGCGCATACCCCGTCCATGCGGGCATCCGCTTCCAGTGCTTTAGCTTCTCGCCCGAAACCATAAACTGCGGACCATCTTTCCCTGAACTGATCGGATTCTCACACGTAACCTCTGAACGCGATATGTACGACCCAAGAGACCGTTCATTCCATTCATCACCTACTCGACTGTTTCGCGCCACAGCCTGAGATTCAATGGCCTCTGAAATGATGGAAGCACCGCCGTTGTCGCTCATGCGCCGTTGGGAATCATCGAGAAACTCAACCGGTGTCACCCTTTGCGAACAGGACTGGCTCGGAATAGTTCTACGACATGAGCATTTTCCACCCAACTGATAGATCGAGCCGTACGCCACAATCGGGAAGTAGCTGCACGCCGTCGCTCCGATGGTTACCATATCGAAATTGTCCGCGGCTTTGATAGTTTTTATATCGGATCGGGGTATCCATTTGTCCGACATGATCACATGGTTTGGGGTCATCGTGAGAGACGGACAGGATCCGAAATACTGTCCGCACGACATATTCCCCACTTTGCTGCCGCTCCCGAGATCGTGGGTAGTAAACTCTTGGTGACTGCCGAACATGACAAGCTCTTCATCGGGGAGGCTTATGGCATTACCCCGATAAGAACCGTGTCCATACCCCGAGGCCTCACTTGTGGACCAATCGATTACCCCCGAATGCAGGTCGAGCGAATGGAAATCGGCTCTGTTTGTATACACCAGCATCGCCTTGCCGTGTCCTCCGGCAACCATTTCATGAAACATGGTCTGTCCATTAGGCAATTCATCGACGGTCCACAAGACCTCACCGTCCGAGAGCCGAACGCCGACAATTTGTTTGAAATCAGCGAAATACTCACGTGCCGATTTGTACACGGCATGGTTCTTCTTTCCCCATACCAGTTGTGTCGCCGCCAAGGCCAGAACCGTATCCTGTATAAGGCCGTTTCGAATAATCGTGGCAGAATCACTGTTTTCAATTCTGTAGTGCCAGAGGATCTCTTCGGTTTCCTGATCGAGATACCATACTTCGTTACCGAATATCTGGATCAGATTATCGCCGTGAATCATTGTGTGGGCAACCGTCAGAACCTTTGAATCCCAGTCACTCGCCTCTTTGTTGGAGCGATTGTTTGTGAGCAGTTTTGTTTTATCGTAATGATGCTTAATCTCACCGGTTCGACTGTCGTATGCCACCAGCCCCTCGCCGTCTTTGCCGGTGTATCCGAAAAGATATTTGTCCGTCATGGCCCACTGCTGCGCGGATCCCTGATGCGAAACCTTGGGGTATTTGTATCCGAGATAATCTTTTCGCCACAATAGCACACCGCTAAAAGCATCGCGCGACCAGGTTCCGCCTCCCATCGATCCGGTGTACGTTCCGCCGGTCACCCGTTCGGATTCGAATAACGAAAGTTTGCTGCGTTCCTGATTCTTGAAATAGGCATCCGGAGCACCAATCCACCTAACCTGATTGGGCGGCTGGATGACATGGTCGTCCTGAAAACTGCTCAGAGTTGAGTCGTCCTTCCAGTGCGTGAATTCATTCACATTGGGCGGCATGCCCTTCCTGTATTCCCGCCAGTTTCCGTTTTCCTTGATATAGGCGGTTGCATCATAGGCCAATACCCGGTGAATTTCATCAATAGAAGGGGCTTTTGAACCAAGCGCTTCAAGGTCCGCAACCAGAAAGTTGACCAGTTTGTCGGTGTACGGGAGCCGCTGGGCGGACTCAACGTAGGTCACCGATGCCAACGGATACAGTTTCTGCCGGTAGAGATACTTACGCGCCTGAAGAGCTGCTTCTTCAGTGAGAGCCAGCCCCTGAACCAGACAGGTTCCATTGTCGGTTAGCTCGGACTCGAGTTCACCATTTTCGGTTCCAACAACAACACTGAACCCCCCTCTAAGATCGGCTACATTCATTGCGGTGCCGGCCGGGGGCAGTTCGGCGAGGGTGACCGAACAGAGCACAGCCAGACACGTGATCCATTTTACCGGGAACATACAGCACTCCTAACTTTCATTTATGGTTCATATGTTGGGCTCCAATTTCTAGTATAATGATCCAAGATCACAATGTGAGCTTTTTCCATTTTCCCTCACCCAATCCTGGTTCACCTGGTGCAGTAATGGGCGTACGCGAAAAAAAACGCTTGGAAATGCCGCGCAAAACGCCTTTAAAGGCTTCGTAGGATTTAAATGAAAAGGACAAAACGCCCGGCTCTTATCGGCAGGAGAAAAGTGCGCCTCGTCTCTACGGTGCGAAAAATGGTTCTACCTACACCGGTTTTCACGGTGCGGGAGAGGTGAAGGATGCACGGCAACCTCACTACCGGCATCCTTCTCTCCACATATCAGGCACTACTTACTTAAGGGTTGTCAATTTCAATCTAGCATACTCCCGTCGACCGTCAATCTGCACCCAGACCACATAGAAGCCGTCGGCCAGTCGATCGAGTGCAAGGTCGGTCTTTAGAACACCTTGCTGGGTTACCGAGGCGATGTTACGTCCTCTGGCATCATTGATTCCCACCCGGTATGTTTTGTCCTGTACACCAAGCACCCACACGGCACCATTTCGAATGCTGACCATCGGGCTGATCCGGTGATTGTTCACCACGCTGCCCCGGCTGCGCTGAATGGTGCCAACCGGCGTGGTCGGAATGTTCTCCTCAAAAAACACCGTGTCGCGGGGATTGCTAATATCGATATGCCAATCAGGAATCGAAAGCATACCGTTCTCCAGATACGGCTCATCATTGATCGCGTTGTCGATGACCCATCCCCGAATATCCGACATTTCATTTCCGTCGGCGCAGTTGTTGGACTTGATATTATCCTTCCCATTGTGTTCAACTGTTTCATCGGCAAACCCACTCTGGTTGGATACATTCCATACCATCGAACCGTCTTCGACATTGAGGCAGTAAGCCTGTATCCCGCCGTCGAGAGTGGCCAGGCGTCCGGCCGAGGCGTACAGTTTGCCGTCGCTCACAGCAACTCCAAACACGGGCCAG
The DNA here is from genome assembly GCA_964513105.1 of uncultured Fibrobacterota bacterium. GTDB lineage: Bacteria > Fibrobacterota > Chitinivibrionia > Chitinivibrionales > CAYFVL01 > CAYFVL01. The sequence continues at coordinate 2,221 of CAZEMW010000008.1, read as the reverse complement.
GCGGATTCAACCTGACCATAGGCTACAATACGCAAATCGTTGGGCGCTGCCATGAATTTCCACGCCGGAGTACCATCATTTAGATTCAGCGCGTACACATATCCGTCGTGTGAACCGAAATACACTCGCGACTCGTCGACCACGGGAGTCCCCGTCACGCGGGAGTCCGCGATGAAGTTCCACACGGTCTGCCCGTTTCGCGTTGCGGTAATACGGTGTTCGTGCACGACTGAAACGATACTCAAATCGCCGGCCGTGACCGCCGGAGTCTCCTGCCGGGCGTAGCCGGTCCAGGCAGGCAACCGGTTCCAGTGGTACAGCATTTCACCCGAAACCATGACCTGGGCATTTCGATCCAGCCCGCCCTCGGGGGTCTCACAGGTGACATCCGCCCGGGAAAGGTACGTCCCAAGGCACCTTTCGGTCCATTCGTCTCCTATTTGACTGTTGCGAGCCATCGCCTGCTTCTCTATTGCATCGGTAATCACGGAAGCAGCGCCGTTGTCGGACATGCGACGATTGTCGTATTCGAGAAACTCAACCGGCGTCACCCGTTGTGAACACGACTGGCTGGGAATGGTCCTTCGACACGAACACTTTCCCCCAAGTTGATATATTGATCCATACGCCACTATGGGGAAATAGTTGCAGGCCGATGCTCCGATGGTTACCATATCGAAATTGTCGGCGGCCTTTCGCGTCTTGATGTCTGAACGAGGTATCCATTTGTCCGACATGATCACAAAATTCGGAGTCATTGTGAGAGATGGACATGAACCAAAGTATTGTCCGCACGACATATTTCCTATCAGATCACCAGCCCCCAGCCCATGCGAACTGAATTCTTTATGACTACCAAACAGAACGAGCTCTTCGTCGGGAAGACTAATCGCGTTTCCACGATATGAGCCGTTGTCATACCCTTTGGCATCGCTCGTCGACCAATCAATCTTTCCCGTATGCAGATCAAGTGAATGATAAGGCGACTTGGGGTGAATTAACATTGCCTTTCCATGACCCCCGGCGATCATCTCATGAAAAAGGGTCTGTCCGTTGGGCAGCTCATCAAGCGTCCACAAGACTTTTCCATCGGAAATGCGAACGCCGATAATTCGTTTGAAATCTGCGAAATACTCTCGTGGCGCCTTGAATACGGCATTCCCATCTTTTCCCCAAACCAGTTGTGTCACCGCCAACGCCAACACCGTGTCCTGAATCAGGCCGTTGCGAATGATCGTCGCCGAATCTCCCCCCGGAATCTCATAGTGCCAGATAATGCTTTCCGATTCCTGATCCAGATACCAGACGTCTCTGCCGAAAATCTGAACCAGATTGTCGCCGTGGATCATATTGTGAGCAACAGTCAGGACCTGTGTATCCCAGCTCTTCTGAGTGGATTCGTTGGGATCAATCGAGAGCAGCTTGGTATTGGTGTAGTGGTGCTTTATTTCCCCGGTCCTGATATCGTATGCCACAAGGCCTTCGCCGTTCTTGCCGGTATAGCCGAAGAGGTACTTATCGGTCATGGCCCATTGTTGCGCGGAGCCCTGATGGGAAACGTCGGGATAGTCGTATCCGAGATAATCTTTTCTCCACAAGAGCACACCACTGAAAGCATCACGGCCCCAGGTTCCACCTCCCATTGATCCGGTGTACGTTCCCCCGGCTACCCGTTCGGATTCAAACAAGGACAACTTGCTACGTTCCTGATTTTTGAAATAGGCATCGGGAGCTCCAATCCAGCGGACCTGGTTGGGGGGCTCGTTCATCACTTCATCGTTTTGGTAGCTGCTCAGGGTGGAATCATCTTTCCAGTGAGTGAATTCATTCACATTAGACGGAACCGATTTCACATGCAAGCGCCAATTGCCGTTTTCTTTTATGTATGCCTTGGCGCCATAGGCCAGCACCCGATTTATTTCATCGAGGGTAGGAGCATTGTTTCCAAGCGCCTCGAGATCGGCAACCAGAAAATTCACCAGTTTGTCGGTGTACGGAAGCCTTTTTGCGGATTCTACGTATGTAACAGACGCCAGCGGATAGAGCTTTTGCTGATACAGGTATTTGCGTGCCTGAAGGGCCGCATCCCGGGTGAGAGCCAATCCTTGAACAAGACAGGTGCCGTTGTCGGTAAGCTCCGCCTCCAATTCACCGTTCTCGGTTCCCACAACGACGCTAAAGCCCCCTCTTAGCTTGGCTACATTCAGCGCGGTTCCTGCGG
>CAZEMW010000007.1:2754-17426 GCA_964513105.1 uncultured Fibrobacterota bacterium | reverse complement strand
TGCGTACATACCGGTTCAGTCGTGATGTGACAGAGGTTCTCGATGAGATCACTATTCCTGCCGGGAGTCGGCCTACCGAGAGTTTCGGGATTCGTTGTAATCAAAAGACGGCTTTCTTTGCAGGGATGAGCACATCCAATGAACCAGAGCTAGTTTTCTTGGACAAGAGCAGCTTAAGCGTTGTGCGGAGACGGAAGGTAGAGTTTGAGTTGGCATCTCCCCAAGCGCTTTCGCCCGGTGGCAAATACGCCGCTTACGAATTGGGGGGTAGAAATGAGGTACTCGATGTGAGTACCGGCGATGTCCTCTGGAAATCAAGCAGGGACTTTCAAGTGGTATATGTATATGATAATGGTAGTCTACTGATTATTCCCGCATTTCTTCAATCCCCGCCGGTTCTCCATCGCTCAATTGTTGCTGAAACTGTGGGTGACACCCTTTTCAATTTCCCCTTACCTAGGACAGGTGTGGTGACTGGAGATGAGAAATACATTCTCATGGGTGGGAATGATAGCTTGTCTTACGGTTACTATATACCCTCCTTACTGAGCAGGCACCCAATCGTAGATACCTTGTCCGTGCCTGCCAACGCCTGCGATTATGATAGTTCTACCGGCCGGTATGTCATAGAGGAACGACAATCTGTCTACATCGGGGACGGATTCTTCCATCGAGAACTTCTGTAGGTAGTGGCCACAGGGGTATAGTGGTGAGAATTCAAAGGCCGGTGTTTTGGCCCGAACCCCGACCACCCGCGTCTCGCGGATCCGGGGGAAATGGAGTCACGCCGGACCACAATTCTACCTACCCCGGTCTGCTCCTCGCGTCCTGCTCGTCGGCCTTCGGCACTCCACTGCGTGCCGTCCTCTCCCGCGCGTCCCTGCGTTTCGAGTCCGCGCTCGGCGTCAACAAAAACGACAGAACCCTCGAACCGCCAACGCCAATCCGCTTCTCGGCACCGCCCCTGACGAACAAACGACAGTCCCTTCGCAGAAACAGGCGCAGCCGAGGAGAAGTACCTGTACGTCGGCTTCCTTCCGAAGGGCACCGGAAGACTTCAGACGGTCTGCCGGGATTCGGTCACATACCGGCGCGGTGAACCCAAAGCCACCAACGCTTGAAAAAACCCGATCCATCAAATTACTATTGCAATACGGCCCCGATCCCACCGGCACGTTTCGTGTCCCGTGGCGCATGACCGTCGAAGTGCGACAATCTCCGATCCGGAGGGACATCATGCTCAAGTTTCTGGTATTTTCTCTCATGCTCGAAGGCGGATGGCAGCCCGGCGATTACACGCTTATACTGAACGATCCACCGCAGTATGCCGAGTACGGCATCGATCGATCGTGGTATCTGAGCCTGGCACCAAGAGTTGATTGGGGGCCGGTGTATTTCCTGGGATCGATGGTCACCGAGACCTGTTTTCAGAACCCGGAAATCAGTATCTGGGGACAACCCTATCAAACTACCTATGAGGTCGAAACCGGCCTGAAGATAAAGAATCTCACCTTTGGCGCTTCTCATATGTGTTCACATTCCACGTTTATCACGCCGAAACTGTTTGGTAACGGGCACATGAGCATGGACGACTCACATACCAGGGTATTCGCCCGGGTAGAACTGTCGACCGAAGCAATTCAGGAAAAACGGTAAGGCGAACGAGACCCCGCCGGGAATTGCGGCACGATACATTTTTGTAATCATTCATTCAGCCACAGCAATCGGGCACTGCCCTTTGGCTTCTCACAACAACCCTGTTCACACCTCCCCACGTCTCGGAAGTTTCAACCAGAATCCGGAGAAATTGGTGCATTCAGGTACGTCGGAACAAGACCCATTCCTCACCGAACACTACGACCGACTCCACGATTCCCCGACCCAACGTTTCTATCGCTCGCTTGCCCCGATTCCCGTTGGGGTAGTGTTCATCCAGTACCCGGAAATGAGCGAAAACGATGTTCGTGGTCACTTTCGAACCATGAAAGAAATGGGGTTCACCTGTCTCAAGGACATTGTGCCCTCACCTCCGACCACCACCGCTCAGTTGCGTCGGTGGGCGCTTGAGGAAGGGCTCAATCCCTGGTGGTATGATGACGCGGGGTGGGAGACGATCACCGAAGAGCTCCTTGATCGTCTTGGGATTCCTTCCGAATCTCCGATTTCTGAGATCCGGTCCCATGACGCCATGTTGCAGTATCAGCGAGACGCGGCTTTCGAGCGTGTCAAACATATGGGCGGGAAAAACCTCCGGAGTGCGGTTGGTGGATTTCTGAAGAAAAAGGATCCGCGATGGCGCGTCCCTACCGGTCTTCCCGAAGAGCTGAGACCGGCTTTTGTCGAATGGCTGAAATCCGTGTATAAGACAATAGACAACCTTAAGGATGCCTGGAATTTCGGACGTGCGGTGAATACCCGGGATGCTGAATCGTGGGACGATGTTGCGGGAGATTTCGACCGGTTGCTCCAGTCGCGGGATTTGCGGCGGATACGCGACTTGATCCGTTTCAAATCCGATCTCAGGATTGAGCACATACAAAAATCCGTTCTGCAGAGCCGTGGGAATGCTCCCGGTGTTCCCTACCGCGCCGGTGGGGAAATTGGTCTGTTTCTGCCGCATGCCTCGTTTCTGGCCGACATGGAGGGGATTGCCGATTTGATGACCGATGCCGGTTCATTTTATCCGTCAATTCACCTCTCATGGCATTTCGAGGAGACCGAATTCAGCCATGTCCCGGAAGTGTATCTGCAGGCCTCGCTTGCGCAGGATTTGTTCAAAGGAGGGTGGGCCGCTTCATGGGAATCCAGTGGCGGTCCCCAGCAGATAAGCGGCGGCCCGGGGCTGCATCCGGGAGCGGAGCAGGATATCCCGGGATTTACGGTGGACGCCGGAGTGATAACCCAACTCATGCTGTCATATCTTGGAGCCGGATTCAAAGGGTTCGGTATCTGGTGCTGGAATGCCCGTCCTGCGGGGAATGAAGCCGGGGAATATGCGTTGCTCGACCGTACCGGTCGTCCGTGCGAACGTACCGTGCGCGCCGGTCTGATCGGGCGGACTGCGCAGAGGTATCGGGATGAGCTCTGGGCTGCGCATAAGGAGCCTGTTGTCGGGGTGTTCTACGACTACGAAAACGAAATGATGTGGACCGCCCTTGCCGCTCGCGGTCGGGATCGATTGAAACGGATGGGAGTCGAGGGACGTGTCGGTGCGGGGCGAGCCTTGACTGAATGCAATGTTCCGTGGGAGCATGTGACCGCAACGGACATCCGAAACGGACTTGCACCCCGGTATGCGGTCATGTATCTTCCTTGTATCATTTCACTATCCTCCGATATGTTCGAACACCTCGTCAAATATGTGGAACAGGGAGGCCGGTTGGTTGTCGACTGTCCGTCATTGTGGTTCGACGAGTACGGCAGGACACTGGATACCGGGGAGGGGAGCCTGTTTGAACGGCTCTTCGGATGTATCATTCGTGATTTCCAGTATTCGTCAAACGTGGTACGAAGGCTTGAAGGGCTTGAACTGCGCGGATGCGTAGCGGATATCGACTGCGGGGCGGCACGGGTCCTGCACCATTACGACAATGGAATACCCGCAATTACCGAAAACCGGATTGGACGCGGTACGGCCGTGTTTCTGGGGTATGAAGCATCCCGGGACTCATTCTCCAAGAGGCATGAAACGGCCGAAAAACAGCTTGTCGACCACGTTCTTGGGAGTATTACCGTTCCGTTTACCTGTACCGGATCATACGTCTTTCGTCTGTCGGCGCCGGTCGCGGACCACTATTTTCTTGTAAACAAAGGTGAAGCAACCCGGGCGGTGCTGGATTTCGGAGACTACCGCTACGATAGAATAGTGGATGCGCTCACGGAAGAACAGCTCGGCGACTTGACCGGATTTGGGATTGATGCTCACAGCGGCAGATGGTTACGGTGCGAAAAGAGAAGGGGGACAACATAATGGCTGATTTTGTGATTACATCGTACGGGGCAACAGGGGACGGCGAAACGGATAATGCCGCGGCGATTCAGAAGACGATCGATGCGTGTGCATCCCATGGTGGTGGGCGAGTGGTCGTTCCGACCGGTGCTACGTTCCTTTCGGGAGCGTTTGAACTTAAATCGAATGTCGAATTACATGTCGAGCGCGGAGCGGTGCTTTTGTCTTCGGGCAACATCGAACAATTTCCCCAGCGTGATCTGAATTGCAAAGAGGGAAGTCCGAAGCAGATCTGGATCTATGCGGTCAAGGCGGAGAACGTTGCCGTGACCGGTGGGGGAGTTATCGACGGAAACCATCAGGCCTACCGCCTGGAAGGGGAGGAAACACAGTATATCATGAAAGGCGTGATTAAACGTCCTGCCATGACATGTTTCATTGGTTGCCGGAATCTTCGATTTCGCGACACAACCTTTCGAAACGCGGCCAACTGGACTCTTCATTTCAGTGGATGCGAAGACGTTGTCGTGCATGCGGTTACCATTCTTAACGATCTGCGATTCCCGAACTGCGACGGTATTGATCCGGACCACTGTAAGAATGTCAGAATCAGCGACTGTCATATCGAAGCGGCCGATGATTGTATCGTTCTCAAGAATACCCGCCTCTTTGAAGAATACGGGGCGTGTGAAAATATTACCGTAAGCAACTGCACTCTCAAATCGACATCGGCCGCAATCAAAATAGGATCGGAGTCGGTTAGTGACTTTCGCAACCTGGTGTTCACGGGGTGTACCATTTCGGGCACGAATCGCGGCCTCGCGATTCAGTTGCGTGATGAAGGCAATGTCGAGAATCTCCTCTTTACCAATATGATGGTTGAGACCCGCTACTTCTCCGATAACTGGTGGGGTGCCTCCGAACCGATATACATTACGGCCCGTCCCAGGACCGAGGGAAAACGAGTCGGAAAAATAGACAGTGTGGTTTTCAGTAACCTGATGTGCCACAGCGAAAACGGGGTGTTCATCGAGGGATGCGAGGAGAGTCGCCCGACAAATATTCTGCTGGACAATGTCATTTTGACGGTAGAGAAGACCTCCAAATGGCCCGGGGGACGCTACGATTCCAGGCCGGGAGTCGAAAGTGCGGTTTTTGAATCCCCGACCGCGGGAATACGCTGTCGAAACGCGGGACGAATTACCATTCGTGATTGTGAAGTACGATGGAAGGGCACGGTAGAGGAGTATTTCGGGAGTGCCGTGGATGCGCGTGACGTAGCCGAGCTCGAGCTTGACAATCTCCGTGGGGATGCCGCGCATCCGGATCGAGACAAGGCCGTGGTGAACGATTCCCGACAGTGATCACGTTACCGTTGAGAGCATCACCAGCTTCCTGTTCACGTCGGTCAGTCGTTGCGCAAGTGTCTGGGACAGCTTGAAGATAAGCCCCGGACGCGATTTGGCGAATTTTTCGAGATCGGGACGGCTGATTACCTGAATGAGGCATCGAGACGTTGTTGTCACGGTGGCTCCGCGTTTGGTACCGGTGAGGAAGCTTACCTCCCCAAACACCTCCTCTTCGTGCACTTCGCCAATTTTGGTTCCGTTCACACTCACCACCGCGGATCCTTCGAGCATTTCAAACAAGTTGTCCGGTTCGTCCCCTTCGGTAATGACCGTTCCCCCGACTTCAAACCGCCTGATATCGCTTTTGTACTCAACACTGTCCCCTTGATACATCGAACAAAGAGTGTGAGCGATAAGCGTTTCCGTTGTCTGATGGTGCTCGATTGCTTTCAGGAGCTCGGGGGCTTCATGCAGCCGCGGCAACAAAGCTCCCTGCGGAAAAGCAAATACTTCGGCTCCGAATTCGGCTATCATTGTCCAGACGGGGTCCTCGGGAATGCAAAGCAGGTCACCGGTGGAGTAGAACCGCACAAACCGCTGATCTCGACTTAATTTGAACACACCACTACGGATGAATACCATCTGTCCCGGATACTCTTCGCAGAGATCTCCTCCCGAAGCAATATCAAAGGTTTGGGATTCATCTCCGAGGGTATCCCTGATAAGCGTCAGGGGAATTTTGGCTGATTTATACTTTTCGAGCAGACCTTCGGGTACATCAAACATAGAAAGCATTGCTTCAAACCTCTCAGGCACCGTCCCGGGGGACGGAAAATCAAAGGTCAAAGATCGAGAACAAGAACAGACGATCAGTTCGTCTTTTTCGGAGCGATGCAGGATATTTATCATTGTATCGTTACAGCCCTTTGTCTGTCGAATATGATTTTGCCTACAGGAGAGGCTTTCGTCGTGGGCCTTGGAGGAATGAGGTCTTGTGAGGAGCCGGTTACCCGATTCCAGTGAGAGCCGGGGAGCGTAACCCTTTACTCGTACTCGGTATGGACTTGACGATGAAAGGATCTCGCCGGAGAGGCGAAAAACCTCGATTCATTGAAGTGGATCTTAAAGAATCGCTCGATACCGGCGCAGGGCAGGATTTTTCCAGCATACCAATTGTCTACAAACAGGATGCTCCGTTTGACCTTTGTTCCTGGATCTTGGATCTTCCGCCTCTGCCGGCTTAGTGTTTGAAACGCCGATACTCAATACCGTAGTTGCGGATTTTGTACTGGACGATCCGTTTGGTGGTTCCCAGCAGCCGGGCGGCTTCGGACTGGTTGCCGCGGGAATCCTTGAGCGCTTCGACAATAAGCTCCCGTTCGTATGATGCAACCATTTCATCGAACGTGCTGTTGCGCTTTCCCTGCTGGTCGACATCCTTGATTTGCAGAGTGGGCGGAAGGTCGTGACCATTGATGGTGTCGCCGGTTGCGACAATCGCGGCCCGTTCAATTACATTCTCCAGTTCCCGAATATTTCCGGGCCAGTGGTAGGCCGACAACATATCGATTGCCGGGGTGCTTATTCTACTGATGTGTTTCTTGTGAATTTTGGAGTATTTCTTCGTAAAATAGTCCGCCAGCAGAAGGGCGTCGGCGCCACGCTCCCGAAGAGGAGGCAGTACGATCGTGAAAACATTGATTCGGTAGAACAGGTCTTCACGGAATCGTCCTTCGGAAACGTCACGCTCCAGGTCCCGGTTGGTTGCGCAAATCAGCCGTACGTCCACCTTAATCATTTTGGTCCCGCCGACCCGCTGGAACTCACGTTCCTGAATTGCCCGAAGAAGTCGTCCCTGAGCGCTCAGCGGCATTTCGCCGATCTCATCGAGAAACAGCGTGCCGTGATTTGCCGCTTCGAACTGCCCGACCCGGGTCTCGTTGGCACCGGTGAACGAGCCTTTTTCGTGGCCGAACAGCGTGCTTTCGAGCAGGGATTCGGGAAGTGCGGCGCAGTTTACCGCGACCAGTGGACCGTCTTTGAAGGTGCTTTTCTGATGAATTGCCCGGGCGAGGAGTTCTTTACCCGTCCCGGTCTCACCGCGTATCAGCACGGTCGTCGGAGAGGGGGCTACCTGGGCGATCTGGCGGAAGACCTCTCGCATAAGGCTGCTGTTGCCGATCATCTCGTCGGGACGCCCCATGTCTTCGAGCGTTCTGCGAAGCTGCAGGTTTTCCTTTTCCAGTGATTGGATGCGTGCCTGGTTCTTGCGCCGTTGATCCACCACCTGAGCGATCAGATCGGAAATGGCCTCCAGAAATCGTGCTTCATCGTCAAGCGTGATCTGAGCGCTGTCGGTAACATAGTCTACCGACAAGGCCCCGATTGCTTTGTCTCCGATTTTGATCGGCACGCAGAGAAAGGCAATGTTCGAGTACTCAATGTTGCTTCGTGCCCCCGTGCGATTAAGAAACTCGGGTTCGTCCTTGAGCCGGGGAATCAAGACCGGCTTCCCGGTTTCGACCACTCGTCCGGTGATACCTTCCCCAACACGGTACCGTCCACGGCGACGTTCGATCTCGGTGATCCCACGCGCGCAATCCACAACCAGTTCGGAACCGTCGGGGCTGAGGATCGATACCATACCTCTGTTCATCCCGGCATGAATCTCCAGGATCTCAAGAACGGTATCCATGGTGTCGGTGAGATCATTTTCGGACGCGAGCGACCGAGCAACATGATAGAGAACCGACAACCCGTTGAACTTGAGACTGGTTTTGAGCTCGGAGATTATCATTGGCATTTTCTGCATTAAGACTCACATACATATGAATTGAGGAAACGACAGCGTCCCGGAGATCCGCCCGAACTCTCCGTACTTCTCGCTTCACGGTTTCCGTTGCATTCAAATACGTGTTTCGACCGATGTAAAACGTATACCTTGTTACAAAAATGTATCGTGGTGGAAAGGGCCTGTCAAACACATTTGATGAACTTGCGTCTTGCCGGTATTCGTATACTACCGGATTTTGCCCAAATCGGTTGCCGGAAGAGCACCAAGGTTGAACCACACCGATTGTTTTCTTTGGGCAGCTACTAGGAAAACGCAAGCCGTATGCCAAGCATGAACATGTGCCGAAAAGCGACCTCTCGGCGGTCGACCGGGCAGGACAGATCACTCTCAGACCAAAGAATTGGGCTATATGGCTCGAAATGAGCCTTTATACGCATTTGTTGCAAATTGCTAGAACGGCACAAATTTGTCTCACGGGCTGTGATTTGAAACAATTTTGTGCCAAACGGGGAGGCGAAAAAAAGTACGAAAACGCGCTGCTACCCTTGATGCAGAGAGTGTAAATATGGCATATTTCTTGAACACAAATTTGTGCCGTTTCTGATTCGCTCACCAACTCGGTATAGTCGCCGCGGTGAACTCTACTACGGGATTCATTATCTACTTGGACTCGTTCATCCTCTCGCGGCGAATCGTACAATTCCTCGGCCGACAAGGTTTCCAGCCGGGCTTTGCATGCCTCAACGGGTATGCCCGCGCCGGTTTCATGCCTTGCCGACCCGGGGCATTGCGCGATTCAGTCGTTCGGAACCGATGAGTTCAGGTTCTCAATCAATAAAACGGAGCCAACGGGGTAGCCATGCAGAAAATTGGACTGTACGATCCTGCGTTCGAACACGACAGTTGCGGGGTAGGGTTCGTGGTGGACGTCCAGGGCCGAAGATCGCACAAGATTGTCAGCGACGGGATTACGATACTCAAGAATCTCGAGCATCGCGGTGCGGTCGGCGGGGATTCCAAGACCGGTGACGGTGCGGGGATGCTGATTCAAATGCCCGACAAATTTCTCAGGAAAGTCGCTAAGAAAGAGAAGATTACACTTCCCGCCCTCGACGCCTATGTAGTAGGGATGCTGTTTCTTCCACAAAATGAAGAAGAACGCACACGGGTTACCAAACTAATCACCGAAGGCGTGTTGGGCGAAGGTGGCGAGGTTCTCGGGTGGCGCACCGTACCGATCGATCCGGACTGCCTCGGGGAAATGGCTCGAGCGGTTTTGCCGTATGTGATGCAGGTATTTATTCAGTTCGGCGGGCTTACGGGCGACGCTTTGGAGAGAAAAGCCTACGTCACCCGGAAGGTGATTGAGCATCGGGCACAAGAGCAGAACCATACCACCGACGATTTCTATATCTGCTCGTTTTCTTCCCGCACTCTCAATTATAAGGGTATGTTCGTAGCTCCGCAGTTCGAGCATTTCTACCCCGACGTATCCGACACCGATATGGACAGCGCACTTGCTTTGGTGCATCAGCGGTATTCAACCAATACGTTTCCTTCCTGGGCAAACGCGCAGCCGTTTCGCTATCTGGCCCACAACGGCGAGATCAATACGCTTCGTGGGAATATCAATAAAATGAAAGCCCGCGAAGCCATTCTGGAATCGGAACTTCTGGGCGACGAGGTGAAAAAGCTCACCCCGATTATTGATCCGACTCTCAGCGACTCATCTGTGTTCGACAACGCCTTCGAGCTTCTTGCCCAGAATGGTCGTTCGGTCGAGCATTCGGCAATGATGATGGCGCCGGAGGCATTCGGTCCCAAGTATCATATCAGTCAGGACAAACGGGCATTCTTCGAATACCATGCCGCGGTCATGGAACCCTGGGACGGTCCGGCGGCGATCGCATTTACCGACGGAACCAAAATCGGTGCAACGCTCGACCGAAACGGTCTTCGACCGGCCCGGTACGTTGCGACCAAAAGCGGTACGTTCGTTCTGGCCTCCGAAGTCGGGGTGCTCGATATTGATCCCGAGGACGTGCTGGTGAAAGGACGCCTGGCGCCGGGGAAAATGGTGCTGGTTGATCTGTCACGCAAGCGTATCATGTACGACAACGAAATCAAATCCGCCGTGTCGCGGAGAAAGCCGTATCGACGATGGCTTGACAGCAATCGTATCGAGTTGCGCGGGTTGTTTCAGGCCCCGGGGGCAGTCGATGTGGAGAGCGAATCGCTCTTGACGCGTCAGAGAGTATTCGGGTATACACTCGAAGAACTCAAGATGATTATCGCACCCATGGCCGAAAACGCACAGGAACCGGTTGGCTCAATGGGGAACGACGCTCCGTTGGCCGTGCTGTCGAACAGACCGCAGTTGCTCTACAGCTATTTCAAACAGCTGTTTGCGCAGGTAACCAATCCGCCGATCGACCCGTATCGCGAAAATTTGGTTATGTCCCTGATGAGTTTTATTGGACGTGAAGGGAATCTGTTGTCGGAAAGCCCGGACCACTGCCGACAACTCAAGTTGCCCCACCCGATTCTCACCAACGACGACCTGGAAAAACTTCGGTCGCTCAACGAGGGTGATTTTCGCTCGGCGGTATTGCCGATGTTTTTCGGCTGGGAGGGTCAGTATCTGGAGAAAGCGCTTGATGAACTCGTCATTGAAGCCGAGAAGAAAGTCGATGAAGGTCATGCGCTGCTTATATTGAGCGATCGCGGAACCGATGCCGGCCGGATACCGATTCCGGCACTGCTTGCCACAGCCGCGGTACACCATCATCTGGTGAAAGTTGGTAAACGTCAACTGACCGGTCTGGTACTCGAGACCGGTGAGGCGCGGGATGTCATGCAATTCGCGCTCCTGATAGGATACGGTGCAAGCGCGATCAATCCGTACATGGCGCTCGAGATTATCGCCGATCTCAAGGAGCAGGAAAAGCTCAACCCGGATCTGGATCTCGAATCCGCTATCGACAATTATATCACCGCCGCGAAAAAGGGCATTCTGAAGATCATGTCGAAGATGGGTGTGTCGACTATCCGAAGTTATCGGGGCGCACAAATTTTCGAAGCAATAGGTCTGAATTCAAGATTTGTCGATCGATACTTCTCGGGCACCCCGTCGCGAATCGAGGGAGTCGGGATCGATGTTGTCGCGCAGGAAGCACGAAAGCGTCACATTGCGGCGTTTACGGAAAACGGTATCGACGTTCTCGAATCCGGTGGAAATATTCATTACCGCAAGGACGCGGAGCGGCACCTGCTGACACCGCAGTCGGTCGGATTTATTCAGAAAGCGATGCACACCGGTGACGAACAGGCCTACCGTCAGTACGCCGCCGAGGTAAACGATCGAACGCGAAACCTGTGCACCATTCGTGGGTTGTTCGATTTCAAGAAGGGGGAAAGCGTACCGCTCGAGGAGGTCGAACCGGTCGAAAGTATTGTGAAGCGGTTTGTGTCCTCGGCGATGTCGTTCGGGTCGATCAGCAAAGAGGCACACGAAACGATCGCGATTGCCATGAATCGTCTCGGAGCGCAGAGTAACTCCGGTGAAGGTGGAGAAGACGAGGTCCGTTACAAACCGCTGCCCAACGGAGATTCGGCAATGAGCCGTGTCAAGCAGGTGGCATCGGGGCGATTCGGTGTGACCAGTCACTATCTGGTCAACTCGCAGGAGCTTCAAATCAAAATGGCGCAGGGCGCAAAGCCGGGAGAAGGTGGTCAGTTGCCCGGCCATAAAGTGAATGATATCATCGCCAAGGTGCGCCACAGCACTCCGGGCGTGATGTTGATTTCACCGCCGCCGCACCATGATATCTATTCAATCGAGGATCTGGCGCAGTTGATTTTCGATTTGAAAAACGCGAATCCCGAATGCCGGGTGTCGGTGAAGCTGGTATCCGAGGTCGGAGTCGGAACGGTTGCCGCCGGGGTTGCCAAGGGAAAAGCCGACATGGTCCTGATAAGCGGCCACGACGGCGGAACCGGGGCATCGCCGATATCATCCATTAAGTATGCCGGGGCACCCTGGGAAATCGGGCTAGCCGAAACGCAGCAGACCCTGGTTCTTAACAAACTGCGTGACCGAATACGCGTACAGACCGACGGTAAGCTTATGACCGGTCGGGACGTTACGATCGCGGCACTGCTTGGCGCCGAAGAGTACGGATTCGGCACGATGAGTCTGGTGGCGATGGGCTGTATCATGATGCGAAAATGTCACTTGAATACCTGCCCGGTCGGCGTTGCCTCGCAGGATCCGGAACTGCGCAAGCGGTTTGCCGGAAAACCCGAGTACCTGGTGAATTTCATGAAGTTTATCGCACAGGATGTTCGTGAGCATATGGCGATGCTCGGGTTCAGGACCATGGATGAGATGATTGGGCGTGTCGATGTGCTCGATGTCGGGGAGGCGGTTGATCACTGGAAAGCACAGGGGCTCGATTTCTCGCGTATCCTTACCAAAGTGGAGCCACCCGCCGGCGGATTTCTCCGCTGCGTCTCGTGCCAGGACCACAATCTGCAGGTGTGTCTGGACAATGAGCTTATCAAGAATGCAAAGGACGCGCTCGAGAAGAAAAGCCCGGTCAGCCTGTATTCCTCCATTCGTAACAGGAATCGAACGGTCGGGGCAACCCTCAGCTCGGTTGTATCCCGGAAATACGGCTCGGCGGGTCTGGCCGACGATACGATCAAGGTGAAATTTGTCGGTTCCGCGGGACAGAGTTTCGGAGCGTTTCTGGCACCGGGTATTACGTTTGAGCTCGAGGGCGATGCGAACGATTATGTGGGTAAAGGACTCTCCGGAGGCCGAATTGTCATTTATCCGCACAAGAGTTCATCTTTCCGACCGGAGGATAATATTATTGCCGGTAATGTCAATCTGTTCGGAGCCACCAGTGGTGAAGTTTTCATAAACGGGATGGCAGGGGAGCGTTTTGCAGTCAGAAACAGCGGTGCCACGGCGGTTGTCGAGGGTGTCGGTGATCACGGGTGCGAATACATGACCGGCGGAACGGTCGTGGTACTCGGGAAAACGGGGATCAATTTCGCGGCGGGAATGAGCGGCGGAATTGCCTACGTGCTCGACGACAACCAGCTGTTTGACACGCGGTGCAATCTCGAGATGATCGATATTGAACCGATCCTCGAGACCGATGACCAGGAGTTTCTCCACGATCTGGTCAAACGTCATGTGAAATACACCGGAAGTGAGCATGCGGCTCGAATACTGAGAGACTGGGAAAGCATGTTGCCGCAGTTTGTCAAAGTGTTCCCGATCGACTACCGTCGGGCACTTGAGCGTATTAAAACTGAGCAGTCAAAGGAAACCGAAGTGGTGTCGGTGACCGAGGAGGTCTACGGATAATGGGAAAAGCTACCGGATTTATGGAAATCCCACGACGGACCGCGCAGTATCGCCCGAAAGAGGAGCGGCTGCGGGATTACAAAGAAGTTATCGGCGTACTCGACTGTGATGAAGCCCGGAATCAGGGCGCACGCTGTATGGATTGCGGGATTCCTTTCTGTCATGCGGTCGGATGCCCGGTGTACAACCTGATTCCGGAATGGAACGATCTGGTGTACCGCGGAAAATGGAGAGAAGCCTACGATCGCCTCAACCTTACCAATAATCTTCCCGAGATAACCGGCCGTATCTGCCCGGCACCATGTGAGACCTCGTGTACGCTGTCAATCAATGCGGCACCGGTGGCCATCAAAAGCATTGAGCTGGCAATTATTGAGCGTGCGTTTCAGGAAGGATGGGTAGTACCGCAACCGCCGAAAAACGAAAGCGGATTCCGGGTCGCGGTTATCGGCTCAGGGCCTGCCGGACTGGCCGCCGCACAGCAGATTCGCCGGGCGGGCCACGACGTGGTCGTGTTTGAGCGTGGAGCGAAGATCGGTGGTATCCTCAGATACGGGGTTCCCGATTTCAAACTGGACAAATCGGTTATCGATCGACGTCTCGAACAGATGACGGCCGAAGGGATACGGTTTGAGACTGATGTCGTTATGGGCGAGGACATCTCCGCCCGGTACCTTCTTCGGTCTTTCGATGCCGTGGTGCTCACGGTCGGCGCCGGTCACCCGCGGGATCTTCCTGTTCCGGGGCGAGGACACGACGGCATCTATTTCGCCATGGATTTTCTGACTCGGTCAAACAGGTTTGTCGGGGGAGAAATATCCAAGGACGAACTGATTTCGGCAAAAGGGAAAAACGTGCTGGTGATCGGTGGGGGAGATACGGGCTCCGACTGCGTGGGAACGTCAAACCGTCAGGGGGCAAAAAGCATCCATCAGTTCGAAATCATGCCAAAACCCAAAGACTGGCAGGAGTCCTGCAATCCCGAATGGCCCGACTGGCCGATGATTCTTCGTACCTCCTCGTCGCACGAAGAGGGGTGTGAGCGTGAATGGTGTATCACCACGAAGAAGTTCACGGGGATTGACGGACAACTCACTCAGGGGCATTTTGCGCGAATCGAATGGAAACCGAAGAAGTCCGGCGGATTTGAGATGAAGGAGATTCCGGGATCGGAATTCACACTCGACCTCGATCTGGTTC
>CAZEMW010000007.1:0-2744 GCA_964513105.1 uncultured Fibrobacterota bacterium | reverse complement strand
CGAGCACAACAAACTGGTCGACGACTTTGGGGTGGACTTCGATGCTCGCGGAAACGTGAAGGTCGACGAAAACTATGCGTCGTCGGTTGAGGGAGTATTTGCCGCGGGTGATGCGCATACCGGTCCGTCTCTGGTGGTGAGGGCCATCAACCACGGCAGGATTGCCGCCGATGGGGTGAACAAATACCTGGCGGGCAAAAAGAAGAAGTAACTATGCGCATCCGGTATTTCCAGCATGTACCGTTTGAGGATCCCGGTGAGATTTTCTCCTGGGGAGACGATCGCGGGCACCGTTTCGAGGGTGTCCGCCTTTTCTCCGGCGAGCGTCCACCGGAGTCCGATGATTTCGATATGCTGCTGGTGATGGGCGGTCCTATGAGCGTTCATGATGAAAAGGCGTATTTGTGGCTGCGGGAGGAAAAACAGGCGATAGCGAGGGCGGTTGCCGGTGGGAAAAAGGTTCTTGGTATCTGTCTGGGAGCGCAGCTTATCGCCGAGGTGCTGGGCGCTGAGGTCCGAAAAAACGATTATCGTGAGATCGGCTGGTTTCCCGTTTCCGCCTCCGAAGAAGCCGTCGATTCCCCGGTATTTTCAGTTCTTCCGGCTTCATATGAAGCATTTCACTGGCACGGCGAAATGTTCGAAATCCCTCCCGAAGCGGTTCGGACGGCCTCGAGTGCTGCCTGTGCCAACCAGGCATTTGAGTATGACGGCGGTCGCGTGGTCGGCCTGCAGTTCCATCTTGAAGCTTCCGAGGTCTCCGTGAATCGGCTCGTCGAAAACTGTCGTGATGAAATGGTGGCGGATACGTGGGTTCAGAACGAGCAGCAGATACTTCACGATTCTCGCGATTATGACCTTCTGCACCATAATATGTACTCCCTTCTGGACGAATTTGGTCGGCGGTAGGCACGTTCGAATTTGGCTTGTTTCCATCATGCGTATCGGCTTTCAGTCGGCAAAAAATGCCCGTAATCGGGCCAACAGGCATCCTGAGAGCATCTGTCGAAAAAGCCGTGGGCATCAACTATTTTTCAGTTAGATTTATGTAAGAATCCGAGACTTGGGTT
The DNA here is from genome assembly GCA_964513105.1 of uncultured Fibrobacterota bacterium. Taxonomy (GTDB): domain Bacteria; phylum Fibrobacterota; class Chitinivibrionia; order Chitinivibrionales; family CAYFVL01; genus CAYFVL01. The sequence continues at coordinate 1,674 of CAZEMW010000007.1, read as the reverse complement.
TAGCTCTTCGGCCCCGAATAAGGGAATCGAGGAGTTCAGGTGAAAGGGCGATCGAACACGATTTGATCACTCTGTTAACGGTGAGGAAACTTAACTGCCCGTAGCGCGGAACCGAGGGGATTGATGCACGAAGAATGCGGCGTATTCGGTGTTTGGGGAAATGAAGAAGCGGCTCGTTTAACCTATCTGGGGCTCTACGCCCTGCAGCACCGCGGCCAGGAGAGCACCGGGATTGTTTCCGGTGACGGTCGGAAACTAACCATCCATCGAGGGATGGGGCTCGTTAATCAGGTGTTTCTTCAGGACGACATTTTCTCACATCTCAAAGGCCAGACCGCAATAGGTCACAATCGATATTCCACCACCGGTTCCTCCACGCTCGCCAATGCGCAGCCGATCCTCATAAACTGCAAAATAGGGCAGATCGCCGGCGCCCATAACGGAAATCTCACCAACGCAAATCAGCTTCGGAAGGAAATGGAAAACGATGGCTCCATTTTCGTGTCCTCGACCGACACCGAAGTAATCATGCACCTGATTGCCCGATCCAAGCATGATTCGATCGAAGCGATGATCCTCGATGCGCTGTCTCGGGTCAAAGGTGCCTTCTCAATTCTATTTCTCACAAAAGATGCGATGTACGCGGCTCGCGATGCGCATGGGGTTCGTCCTCTGATTCTGGGTAAGCATGACGGCACGTATTACGTGTCCTCGGAAACCTGTGCATTCGACCTGGTGGGTGCCGAAATGATTCGCGAAATAGAGCCGGGAGAGATGGTCCGCATTGACTCCGACGGCTACTCGAGCTATCAGATTCCGACATTTGAGAACCACAACAAGCTTGCGCATTGTGTGTTTGAGTTCATCTATTTCTCACGACCCGACAGTTACGTATTCGGCGAGAATGTTGACAAAATCCGACGACGGCTTGGACGGCGACTGGCCGAAGAACACCCCACTCCCAAGGCCGATCTGGTTATGGGAGTTCCGGATTCGGCGACAACCGCGGCCCTGGGATACTCCGAAGTATCGGGAATCCCCTACGATATTGGATTGATTCGAAATCACTATGTGGGTAGAACGTTTATTCAACCTGCTCAACAGACTCGCGATTTCGGCGTTGCGATAAAATTCAATACGGTAAAGGGCGTGCTCAAAGGGAAAAGCATCGTGGTTGTCGACGACTCGATCGTGCGCGGTACCACAATGCGGAAAATAATCAAACTCCTTCGATCCGCCGGTCCCAAGGAGGTGCACCTTCGGATATCCTCCCCCCCGATCATATGTCCCTGCTTCTACGGTATCGACATGCCGACAAAACAGGAATTGATCGCGTACGAGAAAACGATTGAAGATATCCGGGCCTATATGGATGTCGATTCGATTGGGTATTTGTCAATTGACGGTATGCTGTCGGTCGTCCCCGACTCGGACAATTTCTGTGCCGCCTGTTTCAGCGGTAAGTATCCGATGCCGATAGGGGAGTAAGGGCGAGCGTTTTTATGTTCGTTTTGGGGGCCTGGTTTTTGGGAGACAGTGCCGAGAAACGTTGCTTTTTGCAGACTTGGATTGTTTTCTTTAGCTTACGCCGCAAAGCGGGAGTGCCGGTGGGTAGGGTGTTGCCGCGTCGAGGCGTGGTCGTGACCGGCCTCCGCGGGACATGGTCGATCGACG
>CAZEMW010000006.1:11446-17803 GCA_964513105.1 uncultured Fibrobacterota bacterium | reverse complement strand
TGTCGGATACATAGGCTAACTCCAACAGATTGAGTGCGACTGCAACACGGGTACGACGGCATTTTCGGGTAACGGCGTACCTGAACATAGTGATCTCGCGCACCAGCCGTATCGCGTACCGTTTACCGAAAAACCACTCCCCAATGCTTTCGCCAATGCACATCTGCTGCCTGTCGACAAACCAGGTACACTCATGGATTGTGTCACAAAGAACGATAATTGTTTAGCTATAATCTGCACCGGCTTTTCTGAAAGGACTTATTGAATGTCGATCCAACGCGTTGACTTTGGGAAGCTGCCGTCCGGCGAGACGGTTTCGTTGTTCAAAATGAAAAACGGTCGAATTGCGGCCGAAATCACCAACTACGGCGGCATTGTTGTTCGGCTGTTTGCTCCTGATCGTGAAGGCACTGTTTCCGACGTTGCACTTGGTTACAGCACGCTGGACTCGTATGTAAGAGACAACCCGTTTTTTGGGGCACTGATCGGAAGGTACGGCAATCGTATCGCCGGTGGTAAATTCACTCTGGACGGTGTCGAGTACAACCTTGCACAGAATCAGGAACCGAATCATCTCCATGGTGGGAACAAAGGGTTCGATAAGGTCCTCTGGGATGCGGAAACCGAAGAAAACGACGGGACCCCGACACTCATCCTTACCTACACCAGTAAAGACGGTGAGGAAGGATATCCCGGTACGCTGTCGGTCACCGTTCGCTACACCCTCACCATCAATGATGAACTCATGATTGAGTACACCGCCGGTACCGACAAAACAACCGTAGTGAACCTGACGCATCATTCCTATTTCAATCTTGCGGGAGAAGGGAACGGCGACATACTCGGACACCGCGTCAGACTTCATGCCGGCTCCTTCACTCCCACCGACGATACACTGATACCTACCGGTGAGATTGCATCCGTTGAGAACACCCCCATGGACTTTCGGGAAGAGCATGCAATCGGTGACAGAATTCACGACGACTTTCCGGCTCTTAGGCAGGCCGGAGGATACGACCACAATTATGTCGTCGGGGATGTAAAGAGCCATCCTGAGCCGATTGCCGAGGTCGTTGAGCCGACGAGTGGGCGTACGCTCGAAGTACTCAGCACAGAACCGGCGGTTCAGTTCTATGCAGGCTGTAATCTCGACGGCACGAATCTCGGAAAATCCGGCAAGTACTATCAGCAGTACACAGGATTTTGCCTGGAAGCCCAACATTATCCGGATTCCCCAAATAAACCCGAGTTTCCGTCGACCGTCCTTCAGCCCGATCAGACCTATCGCCAGACGACTATCTACCGATTCGGCGTAAAGTGATTTCAGCCGGGACGGCTCTGTGTCGTCCCGGTAGCCTTCTTTTCCCGGGAGACATGCCGTATGGTGAATGTATGCCCAGGAGTTTTCCCGATTCTACGATTGTCCGTCTCTGCTCGTGTGATGCTGCTTTTCGGCCTGTTTCCGTTCGCGGTAACCGCGCAGCAACCCGAGCCCGCAAATTCCGTACACACCAGCTCTTCGTGCGTTGTCCAAACGAGCAAATACGGACCGTCGGATGCCGGCACGAAGCTGATAATGATCAACGGAGTGCCCGTCACCGGCATGGTTTTCGATCCGTTGGCCCGAAAACTCGTTGAGCTACAAGACAACCTTCGTGTTGATGTCGCCGACCTGCCCGGCACCGGCGGCTCACGCCTGACTGATACATCGTACAACTGGACGACACAGCGCACTTGTATCGCTGAGTTCTTTGCCGATCGGCAGGAATACTTCCTCCTGGTTCATGACGCCGCCGGGCCTGTCGTTCTGCCGTTACTCGCGCGACTCAAGGGTATTCGCGGTATCATTATCCTGAATACCGTGGTCAAGCCAACCGAATTGGAGCCACCATTCCCACTCAGTTTTATGCACAAGAGCCGACTTGCCGAACCATTGGCGAGGCTTACTCCCTTTTTCTATTACAACTCCCGTATGCGGACGCTCGGGGTTTCCCACGATACGCTTGTGAGTAAAGAGTTCATGCGTCGCCTGTATGAAGATACCAAAAAAGACAACGGCATGGCACGACTCACGCAGGTTATGCGAGGCTTTGACTTGACTAATCGATCCGATTCTTTGATAGCAAGGGGTCTTGCCGATCCCCGTCCCCAGCTTGTGATCTGGGCGGACAAAGATCCGGTGCTGGGGGATCAGATCCTTTACCTGGAGCCGGGACACCCAAACCGAATCGTGCACCACCTTCCCGAGGCAAAGCACTTTTTCATGCTCGATCACACCGAGGAAACGGCCGGGCGAATTATTGAGTGGCTTGTTCGGTGTGGCCGGCACTGAAGTACCGGCCACACGCGGTTGGGGTTTCGCGGGAGTGTGCCTTTAGTATCCCGTGCCGGCTTCAATACCGCTTTTAACGGCTCGCTCAAATACTCCCCCTCCGCCGTCCACCCCCTCGTGGACGGTCGAAACTGATTGTGCTCAGCGACGTCGCCGCTTTTGTTTTTTTCGATTCTTCAGGAATCTTTTCGCAAGCTCTTCCAGTACTTTCATCATGCCCTTCTTCTTGTTCATCATTTTTCCTTTCTAAAGAGCCTTCCTGCTACTCATTTTGCGCATTCGACGGCACAATAGCATTCCGGCGAAAAGGTTCCGCGAATCAGCCGTCGTTTTGCTCAAACGATGTCAGTAGTATACCAAGACAGCTTGCAAGAGGTATGCTGGCCCGTTTTGCCCAGGGAGACACGATGGTGACACGTTTACGTAGGTTAGACACGATCGGAAGCGATCACACATTACTTCCCCAGAAGCATAGAAACGATTTCATCGCCCGAGACATCCTCAGCTTCGGCATTGAAAGAGCGCACGAGACGATGTCGCAGGACCGGTCGGGCCGCTCGTTTGATATCTTCATAGTCCGGAGAGGCACGTCCGTCCAAAGCGGCATACGCTTTTGCCGCAAGGACGAGGTACTGTGATCCACGCGGGCCGGCTCCCCAGGTAAGCAGCCGAGCTATGTTTTCAGGGCATGAAGCATCTCCCGGACGGGTTTTCCGTACCAGCGCGACAGCCTGCTCTATAACCGAATCCGCAACGGGCACGCGCCAGATCAGATCCTGATAGGACGCAAGTTTTTCCTTTGTCAAAACTGCGGCGGTTTCCCCGGCGACTCGTACGGTGGTTCTCTTCACAATCTCAACTTCGGCAGCCTGTTCCGGATATGTGACCTGGATGCTGAACATAAAACGGTCCTGCTGCGCTTCCGGCAATGGATAGGTGCCTTCCTGCTCAATGGGATTCTGCGTCGCGAGGACCCAAAACGGCGATGGGAGTGAATAGGTGTGCCCCGAAGAAGTAATTTCACGTTCCTGCATTGCCTGCAGAAGTGCGGACTGTGTTTTCGGCGGCGTACGATTGATCTCGTCGGCGAGCACGATATTGCTGAATATCGGCCCCTTAACAAATTCGAAAGCACGATGACCGGTGCTTCGGTCTTCGACGAGAATCTCCGACCCCGTGATATCGGCCGGCATGAGGTCGGGGGTGAACTGCACTCGGTTGAAAACCAGATCGAGTGTCCGGGCCAGGCTTTGAATCAGCATTGTTTTCGCCAGTCCGGGTACACCGATCAGCAGCGCATGTCCGCCGGCAAGAAAACAGGCAAGGAGGTCCTCGATAACCTCGTCCTGGCCGACAATTCGTTTGTGCAGTTCCTCGCGAATCGACCGTACCGCACCGCCAAGCTCTTGTATCATTTGAACGTCGTTGCCACTCTCGGCCATTTTATTCCTCGTTTCCGTGCAGTTCTTCTTTGGCGCGTGTAATTTTTCTGAAATCTACTTTCAATCTAAAAAAGTAATACAAGCCGACCGCAGTCACCGGAACATAGTTCACGACGTGATACAGAATGGCCAGAGCGCGTCCCGAATCGCCCGGCATCCCGACGGCTTTAGCCGCATAAAGCACCATGGCATGGGTAGTCCCGATATACCCGGGTGCCAGCGGAATCGCCGCACCAAACGCGGCAAAAGCCTGGGCAAAGAGACTTCCTGCAAACCCCAGTCCCCCCAGACCGTGCGAAAGAACCAGCATAATAAGGGAATAGATTAGCATAATCGGTGCCGAAAGGAGAATCACGGCCACCACCCGTCCCGGGCTATGTACCCACTGCAGTGCCGACGCAAGTTCCGCACCGACACTTTGGATGCGGGGACGATACTTTTCGGGGGCCCGGTTTGCCAGTCGTCGTCCAATCGAGGCAATGCCGTTGGCAAAAAAACCATACAACACAAATCCGACGCAAACACCCGTCACTAGAATGAACACCAGAATTGCGCTTTCCCGAAACCCCGAAAGAGCGTCAAGCGAGTATACGGCGATTCCGTACAGGGTCAGCAAGGTGGCGCTGTCGATAATTCTCTCGACTACAAGCGAGCCGAGACAGACGGCTACCGGGAATTTGTTCTTGCGCCAGAGCAATAACGCCCGGGCCGCTTCTCCGGCCCGGGCGGGGAGAATATTGTTCACCATAAATCCGATCATCGTGATCGGAAAAAGCCCGGACTTGGTGGTTCCCGGGGTATCGGGCAGCAGAAATTGCCAGCGAAAGGCCCGAACCCATAATGTCGTAACCGCAAGGACCACACCGACTGCCACCGACCACAGCGGTACCGCCCCCAATGCGTCGACCAGCTTTTGGGTGTCAACATCACGGAAAAAGAAGGCAAGTCCGGCGGCCGTAATTGCCACCCCGACAACAATCTGCAATACACGGGAAAGCTTCACTCAATCCCCAAGTTTATTGAGTACAAGCCCGGAATAGAGCTTCGGAAAGAAGTTAGTGCTTTTCTGCGGCATACGTTCATTCTGCGAAACGATTCTTCGCACTGTATCGATATCGATCGGCCGTAGAAAAAACACACCGGTAAACTCATCGGGGGACCCCGTAACCATAGTAAAAGCCCCTTGAGCATCGTTTACGTATTCCATCACGTCGTGAAGCACCGAACCGTCGAGCGGTTGTTTCATCGATTCGGCAACGCAGAACCGATTTACTTTCGATACATTCAGATTATTCCAGAGCTCGGACATCCCATCCGGATTGTCCTTCAGGAAGGTTCTTCCCGACTCATTCGTTGTCAGGCCGTACAGTGTCTTACCCGCGGCATCGAGGTAGAGTATTTCGTCGTCTCCCTTGTTCTCGAGGTAGCGAAACACCTCGCCAACATCCGCGACTCCGATCGTACGGACGTCAAAGAAGCTTCGCAAGTCTTCCACACCACGGAACTTCCGTGTATACTCGTTATTCTTGACCACCCTGTGAAACGGCCGAATAATGAGTCCGGTATCCGCCATCGAAACCAGCGTCATCATTACATACCCATCCTCGGGGCGTCCGGTAGCCTTTGCATATTGAAGCGATGTTTCATACCGATGATGACCGTCGGCTATAAGCAGTTCTCTGTCGCGCACGGCATCGGTCAGGGCTTGTACGTGCGAAGGCTCCGTAACGGTCAGGAGTTCATGTTCGACGCCAAATTCGTCGGTGAACGCTCCCACGGGTTGACTTTTTGCCGCTTCCTGTATGACGTTGAACACCGTCCCGTCGTCTCGCACAATCCCGAAGATCTGCCCGGTGTTAAATCCGGTTTCTTCCAGGAGTTCGTACCTGTCCACTTTCGGTCCGGAAAGGGTGTACTCGTGCGGTTGAACGATGCCTTCGTCGAAATCAACCAGTTTCACCTGCGTAGTTACGCCAAGGCGTTCATAGCCGACAGTTTCATCACCCATTTTGAGACTGAACCGCTGCCGATAGATGTAAAAACCAGGGGCCTCGTCGCGTTCCAGTACCCCACCCTCGATCCATTCGTTCAGCAATCCGGCCGCGCGTTTATGGCGATCCCGATTCTCGAAATCAGCCGATTCCCGCCGATTCTGTATGATCCGTGCCACATTGTGCGGGTCGGTTTCATACAGCCGATCTATACGATCGGCATCAATCATATCGTAGGGTGGCGCAACAACCCTCCCCAGCTCTTCCGGTCTTTGCGTTTTGAAACGATATCCCCTGAACGGACGTATTTCAGCCATTTGTTCCGAACTCCTTGCCGCCCCCGACAACTGCCGGCGTGCGCTACAAAAAAAAGTTTCCGTTGATTTTTCCTTTTAAGATTCCTCTTCTACAGCTTCGCGCCATAGCTCCAGTGATTCATATACATCGTAAAACTTATCTATGCCCAGAAGCGTGATCAAATCCATGACTTCCTTGTGGGCGATTATAATCGCCGGTCTATCTTCCTTCATCAGTCGGGCAGACTGAATGAAAAGGCTGATCATGGAGGAATCGATATAATCAAGGGCCGAGA
>CAZEMW010000006.1:0-11436 GCA_964513105.1 uncultured Fibrobacterota bacterium | reverse complement strand
AAATGCCAGTCTATGGGGATCTTTTTCGTAGTGGGATTTTACCTGTCCATACATTGCATCAACAAGAGGGAAAAACGTGCTTCTGCGCCAGTCGGGATGACAACTGATTTTCACAACGGTCCAGGTATCGTTATAGTCTGCAATGGTGAGATTCATGTCCTCACTACCTTTTTTTTGTGAACGATCTCTTACTCACAAAGCAGTTACCGCCGACACCCCGCCCCGCAAACGGCGGAGCATTCTTCCAGTCCCTCGAATGCCTCTTGCATTTCGCATTCTTTAGTACCCGGTAAAAGCCGATCGCCGGTTTTCGGACGGACATTATACCGTACCGAAATCAAGAGGAAGCGTCGTTTGAGTAGCACCGGTACGGCAGAAACTCCGTCGATGGATTTCGCAAAGTCCGTACCGTTCAATGCATTCACGATGGTATGCGGTAGCATACCCTTTATGCCGGTCGAACCCATACTGGGGATACACTTCATGATACTCCGTCATCATACGATCCCGGGTGACCTTCGCGACAATCGAAGCAGCCGCTATCGAGGCGCTTTGGCCGTCTCCTTTGACCACGGGCAGTTGTTTTTCCATCGCGATGCGCGGCATGTACTGATTACCGTCGACGAGTGCCAGAGTCCAATCGGAAGTAATTCCGGCCAAGGCTTTTTCCATCGCGAGTAGCGATGCACGAAGAATATTGATTGAATCGATCTCTTCGGGTTCACACCAGGCCACGGCCCAGGCCTCGGCCCGTTCGACAATACGATCGTAAAGTTTCTCCCGAGTGATCTCGTTCAGCTTTTTGGAGTCGTCAATTCCCCGTATCGTATGCCCAAGATTCAACACCACCGCGGCCGCGACAACCGGCCCCGCAAGCGGGCCACGCCCCACCTCGTCAAGACCGACCACCCTGACCTCTCTCGTACGTTCAAGCTTACGGTCAAATCCGTAATGCCCCATGACTCCCTATACCCTTCACGCCGATAACTCGTCGTCCTTCCAGTCGGATTTCGCCTCTCGAAATCGCTTCCACCGCTCGCCAGTACACCGCATGTTCCAGAGCCAGAACCCGCTCAGCCAATGAATCGACCGTATCGTCGTCCTCCACCCCAACCGGCTCCTGCAGAATTACCGGCCCATTGTCGTATTCTTCATCCACAAAATGAACCGTTACACCGGTAACTTTAGCCCCATAATCCAAAACGGCCTGATGGACCCGCTTCCCATACATGCCCCTCCCGCCGAAAGCAGGTAGCAGGGCGGGATGGATATTGATGATTCGATTCGCATAGGTCCGAACCAGATCGTCGGGCAGTTTCTTCATGTAGCCGGCAAGGACAATCAGTTCGACTTTATGTTTCTTGAGTTCCACGCTAAGCTTATTGTGGTATTCATTTTCATCCGAAAAATGGCTCGGCGCAATATGCAGGGTCGGAATACCCCGCTGGGCGGCTCGTTCGAACACTTTGGCCTTGCTGTTGTTCCCAACGCACAAAACAAAATCCACATGCAGCTCACCGGATTCTTTGTGGTCAAGTAGAGCCTGAAAATTGGTTCCACCCCCTGAAGCAAAAACGGCTACGTTCATAGATTCGCCCTTTCCGGTCGATTCACCCGTTTTTCGTTCTTACTCGAAATCTACCCGATCCAAATTGAGGCCTTCGGGCGGGATTGGATCCCGGAATTCCGACAGCACTCATAACCGTTCCACCTTCGAAACATCTCCCGAAAACGTAAGAGTATATCGGATTCCGCTCCATAGTATGGATCGGGCAAACAGAGTTTTTCCGAAAGATATTAGCTGCCCAATCCTGAAAAAAGGTTGTAGAAATGGATAAAGGGCATACCCCTTTATCGGGCCGAAAAATCGGTACAGGAGCGAAGATATCATATCGGCGCCGATGAAGAGCAACGACGCTCCCCCTCCAAGCTGAAGAAATGACCTTTCTGAGAACAGCGACAACACGATCGAGGCCGGAAGCAGTAAATACAATATCATGGCAACGAACCAGAGACTACCCAGGCCGAAAATCCATAACACTCGATGGTACGCTTTCAGAAACATTATCTGTCGGGAAACCCAGCGAATCGTACCGGATACCGTTCCGATACTGTCGTCCGTCGGGGTAATGCAGGGCGGCACCAGTATCGACCGACATCCGCTTCGGGCCAGCACCTGTGACATGCTGAAATCATCCACAGCCGTGCGGGACCACTTTTCGGCTATCCCAAACTCCTCAAAATCTTTTCGGCGAATGGCCATGCTCCCGCCCCAGAGGATACTGCCCATTCGGAAAAGAGACACAAACCCGAACAGCGTCAGAAAGAAGGCATTCACATTGGCATGCTGATAGTGCCCGAGTCCGTGCTTTTCCGCTTTGAGCCAACGGAACCCTGTTGTTGCAGACAGTTTCGGATCGGAGAGCGGAACCAGCAGCTCTCGAAGCCATTCACCGCTGGGACGGATGTCGGCGTCGGCAAATACGTACACTTCGGGGTTGTTGGTTTTCTTAAGGGCCGCCAGAAGGTTGTAGTTCTTCTGCGCACACCCCTTAGTGTATCCGGCCACTACGATTGAAGCGTTGTCATAGCCCTCAATCGCTTTTTGAAGCACCGGCACGGCGGGATCGTCATTGGATTCAACCGCAAGAACCAGTTCGTACTTCGGATACTCTACCCTACAAAATGCCCGTATATTTTCTTCGAGCCCTTTTGGGGTACCCTTGCACGGAACAATTATCGCACATCCCGGTTCGTACGAAGAGTCGAAACCTCTGCGCAAAATATGCGAGTAGATATACCGATTATAGAGAATTGAGAATATAAGAATAAGGAAAAGTGCCGTTGCCAGCACGCCGGACAGAATTGTCGGCCAGGCGGCCAATCCCACGGCCCCGAACAGGGTCGGTATGGACAAAAAAAACTCCTCCCGTATTTGTTTCTATCGAATTATCCCGAACCGGACTTTGCCGTACACGAACGAAATCACATCCCGAAGCGATGTAAGTTCACTTGAGCACCGGCATTTCTGCTCTCCGAATACCATTGTTTTCGTGAACTGAAGAGGCTACCGACGGATGATTACGCCTGATCAGGTGCCGAAATCCCTTCGGTACGTCGCAAGCGATGTGCGGCGTCAGGGTAACACAAAATAATCTCTTCCCCGGGTAACGCTCAACGGAGAGTCCGGAACACCGGCTTGAGGAGTCTTCGGACAGAAGCCGGCAAGACAATCTACTTCAGACCGAGTACCGAATGACTTCATGGCATAACCGGCTTCCCCCGTGAACGGGGGCAAAATGATGCACACCAGCTTTCAGTCCGACGCGACGGTTATTCTGAAAGTATTTTTCAAGTTCCTCGTCATGGACCGGCACCTCCACCGGCAAGTCTGCGCATGATATACCAAAACCCGACATGGCGATCAGGAGGGAAATATGAGTTTTGAAATGCGAAAAAGTCGCGGAAGACTAACATTGCCGGTTCAAACCGGTATGGGCAAAGAACTCGAAGAGCTCATGGCGGCGTGGGGCGCCGATGCAGTGCGTGACAGCGACGGCACGCAACTGGCGCCGGAAATCGAGGATCTGGATGCCCTTGTCTATTCAACCCTGTGTCTGGTGAGGGCCGATCAAGAGTGGGCCGGGCAGAATCCCGATCAGCTGCAGCAGAAGTTTCTCATGACCGACCCGATCACCGCACGGGCACGCGAGCTCCAGATTGATCTGCTGGAGAAATACTTCAGTGATCAATTCTCGCTCGACATGAATCATGACCCAAAACACTGGTGGGAAGTTTGGGATCGTACCGAAGGGGTACTTGTCGATGCGGCGCAATGGAGATTTGACGCGGATAGCGGCAAAGTCACAATTACAGGCGCAAAGCTATTCCATGCGTACACGGTCTCATTTCTGGTGTACCAAATCTGGGATTCCACCTCGATGTACAATCATCTGACCAATAATTGGACCGGTCCGCACCCAATGAGCGTGGATCCTTTCCAGCCGAAAACACGCAAACACCTGCTCGAATATCTCGATCGGTGGTGCAAAGATCATCCTCGTACCGATGTCGTTCGGTTTACATCATTGGCGTATCACTTCCCCAATATTTACAACAACGAAGCCGAGCCGCGCTATCGTGACTGGTCCGGGTACCTGGATTGCATCAGTCCGTCGGCCATCGAGGCATTTGAAAAGGAAAAAGGATATCGGCTGACGGCCGAAGATTTCGTCGCGGCCGGGACATACAACGACATGACCCTTCCTCCCTCTCAGAAGTACCGAGACTGGATCGATTTCATTCACGCGAGTTTAACCGCAATCGTGAAGGAGTGGGTGGAATGTGTACATAGGCACAAAAAGCGAGCAATGGTGTTTTTCTGCGATCATTGGATCGGTTCGGAGCCGTATGGTCCTCATTTCGAGAGAATGGGATTTGATGCCATTGTCAACCCTTGTGCAAAGGGAGTAGAGCTTCGACGCATCGCAGATACGCCGACAAAAATTGAGAAAGAAGTTCGCCTGTACCCGTATTTTTTCCCTGTTGATCTTGCAGGACGGCCCTCATTTGATCCCGGAGGGGATCCTGTCACCGATTGCCGCAACAAATGGGTACTGGTGCGTCGGGCGATGCTGCAAAACCTTGTCGACCGCATTGGTTTTGGGGGATACCTGGATCTCGCGGCGAAGCGACCCGAGTTTGTCGCCTATGTTTCCGAACTGGCGAATGAGTTCAGAGCATTTCATAAGTATGCGAGTAAAGGCGAAGTGTTTAAATCTCCCATTCGCGTCGGGGTACTCAACGCCTGGGGGAAACTTCGCTCCTGGATAAATGGTGAATTTCACATGAGCGGCTCGATGGAAGCGCTGTCGGGAATGAATGTCGAAGTCGAGTTTATCGACTTCAGCGATATACTTGCCGGCAAGCTGGAATCCGGGATTGATGTCATTTTGAATTCCGGCTCCGCGGGTAGTGCATGGAGCGGTGGCGAGGTCTGGAAAGATGCTCGCGTGGTTGCCACAATTCGTCGGTGGGTCGATAACGGCGGCGCCATAATCGGTATCGGCGACCCATCCGGCTGCGAATATCAAGGACGTTTCTTCCAGCTTTGCGATGTATTCGGCGTTGATCGAGAGCTGGATCATACGCGTGGACGCGTCAAAATGCACAAACCCAGTAACGCGGATCATTTTATCCTGAATGACGCCGACGCCTCCGTTGAGCTGGGTTACATTGCCGACCGCGCTTATTGTTTCGATGAAAATGTCGATATCCTCGCCCAGCAGGGCGACAGTGTTTTGGTTGCGGCAAACCGATATGGCTCGGGACGAGCGGTTTACTTTGCCGGACTTCGATTCAGTTGGCCCAATGTCCGTCTACTGAAAAGAGCAATGCACTGGGCGACCGGGAAAGAGAAAGCACTTCAGCAGTGGTTCAGCAGCGCGATTGGGACGGAATGCGTGGCGTTTCCGGATTCGAATGTTTTTGTTGTCCTCAACAATACCGATACCGAAACCAGGACCACGGTTGGGCTGGGAGACGGCTCACAACGAACCATTTCGCTCAAGCCGTTGGAGTCACGGTGGCTCACCATCGGAGAATAAGCCCGACGGACCGCATAAAATCAGAATGCGGCGGAGTGTGCAAACATACAATGCGTTCATAGCCCGATACTCTGCATGATGCGAATGAGGCGAGAAAGGACAGCTCCCCCACTACTCGATCATGCCGGAAGCACTCAACGAATGAGCACCGCGGCATTCGAGTACGGGAAAGAGTGCGTCGCCGATTGTCGGTCGGGACAACGGTCGGCGGGATGCCGGCCGGCTGATCTTCCTCCCTTTGAAGGGGGCCCGATCGTCTAGTCGGGTCAGGTTACATGTAGTCAATCTGCAATACGAAAGGTAATAGGACAATGGGAAGCGTCTCCTTTGACAGCAAGGGCATTATTCTCGACGGACAACATGTTATTATTATCAGCGGCGAGTTGCATTACTTTCGCGTCGCGCCGGAGGAATGGGAAGAGCGCATTCGAGCCATGAAAATGGCCGGATGTAATGCACTATCCGCCTATGTTCCCTGGAACTACCATGAGCCTGAGGAAGGCGTTTTTCGCTGGGAGGACGATCGCGACCTGGGGAATCTTCTTGAGCTATGTGAGAAATACGGCCTGTATGTCATTATCAAGCCCGGTCCATTCATCGGCGCGGAATGGGATTTTGGCGGCTATCCTCACTGGCTCCTGCCCAAGGGGCTTACGCTCCGCGCCGCGGACGACGAATACCTGCGGCTTACCGGGCGCTGGTTTGAGAGTGTCGGCAACGTGATTCGTCCTCATCTGTATACAAACGGCGGATCGATCATTCTGGTACAGGTGGAAAACGAATACGATCATCTGGTTCGGGGAATGCCCGAGATTACCGGTACCGCCGAAGACGCGAAGAATTACATTCTCAAGCTACTTTCCCTCGCACGGGCCGGGGGGATCGACGTCCCCGCTTTTACCAACGACGGAACCTGCATTTACGGTACCGAAATAATCAATACTTCCACGTACTATCCGATCGCCCTTGGACTATGGCGATGGATGTTTGACTACTATGACGGCCTGCTTACCGATATACAGAAGCAGCAACCGGATATGCCGCTGATCATAATTGAAGCGCAGTCCGGATGGTTTTTGCAGGCGGGCAGCGGCGAGTTTGAACTTGAGTTGTCCCATGCCGAGGCAGTTCCGAAGGTCCTGAGCTCGCTTGGTGCTTCCGTGATCAACTACTATATGTTTTCGGGCGGGACCAATTTTCCGTTCTGGGGAAGCATTGGGGATTACTACCTGGGACATCGTGGGATCGCCACCTCATATGACTACAGCGGTGCGCCGATTCGCGAATGGGGTGAAATCCACGAACGTTTTCACATTCTGAAAACACACTCCTATTTCCTGCAGTCTTTTCCTGAGCTGACAAACCACCCCGAAGCATGCAGCGAATCAATAGAAACCCAATTGCTCGAGGAAAAACATGCGATTGTCAACAAATCCGGCGAGACGGTCAGTGGGGATTGGGAAAACACCTATCAGAATTTCAAGACAATGTTGAGACGCTCGCCCAGAGTAAGTGCTGCGCTGGTCCGAAATCACGCCGGGGAAAGCAAGAAGCTCACCTTGTCGTATGAATCAACGGTCGCGGGAGCTCCGATCACATTTCCCGCCGAAGGGGCACTTCATTGTCCAAATGAAAAAACGATGCTGCTGCCGATTGATGTCGAAATCACCAATACGGTTTCAATCGTGTATGGCACATCTGAAATCGCCCTTCGTGCCAATATCGGTTCGGAAACGATTGTCTTTCTGTATGGCGAAGAGGGAACAAACGGGGAAATTCTGCTTAGGACGTCCCTGGAATGCGAAACGACCTCCGATGCCGTTACCGTCGCGCAGACGCAGCGCGGGACTCTCATAAGCTATACGCATGGTGCTCCATTTCGCGTCAATGCCGGAGACGTTGCCTTCATCGTGTTGACTGCGGCAATGGCCCGAAAAATTTACCGGAACAAAGATGCCGTCTTGCTGACCAACCATTATTTCGTCGATCGAATTGAGAAAAACAATGACGCGACAGCGATCAGTATGAAAGTGCGCACAAACGACTCCCAACGGACATGGCTTTGGTCTGTCGAAAAGCCGAGTACCATTACTATCAATGGAGAACCGACCACGTTGGAACAGGATCCGATCACCGGCGCGTCCTTGTTTGACAGTGTAAGCAAAATCCAATGCCCCGCGGACGCCCATTGGATTGGAGAATGGCGGTATTGTCCCGATTCGGAAGAACGGCACGCAGACTATGATGATACTTCGTGGGACTCTATTGATGCATCCACGCCGCTGGAAAAGGCGGGATACTTCGACCACGGATACTACTGGTATCGCTCTACCTTCGAGCTTGACGGTGAGTCTGATGAGATTGAAATCGACCTTCGTACCAATGGGCTGGACTATTATCAGATATGGATTAACGGGACACTGTTTCAGTCCAACCGGGTTCCACGCAAGTTTTCAATTGGAAAGGCCGTCAAAAAAGGACACAACACGATAGCCATACTTTATTTAACATTTGCGCACCCCAAAGCGCATCCTCATGAGGGCCCGGTCCAGAAATTCAGCGGAATGTATGAACCGGTAACGGTTTCGGGAAAGGTCAATGATACCGATTACGAATACAAAATTCCATCGTGGAAAGTGCGGTTCGGGCTTTCAGGACATCAACACGGATGGTATCGTGAAGAATTCAGTGACAAAACGTGGCATTCCCTGCCCGCAGTCGAAAGGTATTTGTTCGAGCCGGAATTGGGAACGATGGTGTGGCTGAGGCGCTCCTTTGAGTGTACACCGGCTGAAGGATGGGATTCCCCTCTGTATGTTGAGCTAAGCGAAATGAAAGAGCGTGGGTTACTGTACATAAACGGCGCGTTGGTAGGAAAATATGAAAACATCGGTCCCCAGCGTCGTTTTTACATTCCGCGGAGGTTTCTCAAGAGTGGGTTGAACCAATGCACAATCCTCATGAATTGCCCGGGATTTCATGACCGATACATGATGGGGTATTATCCTGGAGTCATGCGGGCACCACGCCTTGGATTTTATCATCAGGCCAGGCACGTCGAGGTTTTGGTGAAATGACAGTTTACCACGTGCGGTTTTCGCCGCACGTGGTGCAACTCCTCAGAAGCTGCTCGACTTCGCAACTGTTTTTTCGAGTCATTTCTTTTTCGTCTTGGGCATTGACGCTTTGCCGGTCTTGACCTGGTTTCGCCCGTTCCCTTTTGCTCGATACAGAGCTTTATCGGCTGCATGGATCACGTCGACTATAGTCTGCGAAGCGTCGGCCCGGTGTGAGACTCCGATCGAAACGGTTACCGAAAGTTTTTTCTTCCTGGTCGCCACTTTCGTTCGCTCTATTGCCGAACGGACCTCCTCCATTATCCTGGAGACCTCCTTCGCCTCCTTTTTCGGAAAAAAGACAGCTATCTCTTCCCCCCCATACCGACAGGCGATTCCGTCGGGTACAATTTCCCGCAAAATAGTCTGGGCTATACTGTGCAGCACCTGGTCTCCCGCCTGATGTCCGTAGGTATCGTTTACCTTTTTGAAATGATCGATATCGATCATGGCAACGCCAAAAGGGGGTACGGTGGCGATATTTGACTGCTCGCTTATGATTCGGCTGCAATAATTCCGGTTATAAATGTGCAGCAACGGATCATATGCGTCCCGATGCTCAAGACGCGAGAACCAGTGCACCAGAAGCCCAATTTCGATAAAGGCGGGAGCTGCGGCAAAAAGCAAAAGTTCCAGGTCACGATCGCGCCCCATCGCCATGTAGGTGGGGGCCAGCCAGGCCGCGAGATACATAAACGCCGCACCGGCAATTACCCCACCAAAATGGAATTCCCGACGCATCCGGTGGATGCTCAGTCCGAGTGCTGTCGCAAACAGAACCACACCTCCCCATATCTGGGGCTGAAACAGCGAGTCACGAGTCACATAGTATGCCCACGCAACAGTTTCGGGGACATAGCGGGTTACCGCCATAAAAGCGATTTCTATTCCAACGACACTGAATGTTATTATCTTTGTAATCCGATATTTGGCAAACGAAGGCACTGCGGCCACAAGGACAAAATTTAAAAACAGGATGAGGTACAAGGCGGTCAGGGCATTTTCATAACGCCCCAAATACCCCAGAAAAACGAAATACCCAATACCGATACAACCGGTAAGGTACCCGGTCAGATATACCTTCAGGTTTTGAACTCGTGGATAGGAAATATGGCCCAGAAAGAGCGCAATCAGGGAAAGCGCAGTTCCTGCAGCGGGCAGGAAGGTTTCGTAGAGAGCGGGAAGTTGAGACGACGGAAACCGTATGACCAGATACACGCATGAAGCGGTCAGCGCAACGGACAACACAAAAAGAAGTACACCCCAACGCGTTCGATCACCCGGCATACAGATAAAGATACATTCGCGCAGACAGCGTCCGGGAAGGGATTTGAATTTCGGATTTCGGATTTCAGATTTGGGATTGGTTCTTTGTTTTGAAGATGTCTCGCGGTGCAATTCCATTCATAGCCGGGGTTAGCCGTCGAATGCTCCGGCCTGGTGCATGTAATTTATCTCTCGGAGATCCCTGTCGGAAATCGTGGCGTTGATCAGCCTCGCGATATCGATAAATCCATGCATCAGGTCGTCGTTACTGCATTGCTCGATCTCGGGTAACATATGAGCCAGTGCTATCCGGAATGTATTCATAACGCTTCTTCGCGACTTCGGTCCAGAACGATTCGCTGATCTCCATTCCATTCATAGTTTTCTCAGTCGGGGTATTGCCGAAATCAGGTCGGGGGTCGAAGGCGGTGAACTCAACACTGCAGCGGGACTCCGCACATCGTACGCAGGGATCGAATTACCGCGGGTGTGCTCAGTCGCACATTTCTTTCGCTTTGGATCAGAGATTTGCCGAATGTAGATTTAGAGATACTATGCCGGCGTAGCCGGAAGATCAGGCTTCGGCTTCGCTCAGTCACCGAAGATCGAGGATCAAAGGATCAAAGGATCAAAGATTAGACATCGGCCAGGCTCAGCCACCAAACAGAGAATTCCTTTGTCTGACAAATAATACGCTAAAACCTGTGCTGCGATGCACTGCGGTGCGCTGCGTTGCACTGCGATGCACTGAGCTTGCCGAAGTGAGTCCCGATCACACATCGGGAAAGTGAAGCGTGGATTTGTCGGATACATGGTCTAAATATTCGAATTGCGTTTTCAGAAAG
Organism: uncultured Fibrobacterota bacterium; assembly: GCA_964513105.1. Classification (GTDB taxonomy): domain Bacteria; phylum Fibrobacterota; class Chitinivibrionia; order Chitinivibrionales; family CAYFVL01; genus CAYFVL01. Next base: position 603 of record CAZEMW010000006.1, on the reverse strand, counting down.
GGCCGACTTCCGGTCCATTGGGATTGTGATTTTACAGCGAAAAACCTGACTTTCTCAATCCGCCACCGGTGAATTGGTCCACACTCAAAAAACATCAGCTTGGGGGTCGGTATGGATTGCGAATCTCGCATTATAGAAGTCACCGGGGAGAATCTCCTGGAACATCCACAGGTGATCTGTTTCATAAATCCCAAACACGAATTCTACGGTGAGAAGATAGAATGGCTTCAAAAAAGATTCAAGGAGGGGCTTCGCATTAAGCTTCTGTACCTTTCGGGTGAGAAACGGCCTGTAGGGTTTGTCGAATACGTGCCGGGCGAGCAGTGTTGGCGAGCCGTCGACGCGAAAGGATACTTGTTTATTCACTGCCTTTGGACCAATGGAAAAAAGCACCAGCATCAGGGATTGGGCACCCGCCTGATAGCGGAAGTGGAACGCGATGCCGCCGATTATGTGGGTGTGGCTGTCATGACCAGCGAGAAAGCTTTCATGGCAAACAAAGACATATTTCTCAAACGCGGCTATTCTGTAACCGCGGAATCGGGCACCGAGCAGCTTCTTACCAGACAGTTTCGGGAGGCACCCCTTCCCTCATTCAAGGAC
>CAZEMW010000005.1:17389-18113 GCA_964513105.1 uncultured Fibrobacterota bacterium | reverse complement strand
TTGAAAGAGGAGATGTCGGCTCGCACCGAACAGTTGTACACTTCGACATATTCCCCGCCCCTCTTTCTACCGTCTCGCGTAACCGATTCCACAAAAATGTCGTTGGCGTCTTCATACTTTGCCGAAACGGCTTTGTCTCCCACACTGAATATTGTGGTGCCGCACGCTTCCTGACACAGCGTGAAGGTGTTTTCCTTATTGTTTTCCCATATCAGATGTGTATTTGCATCCGATACATATCGATAGCCACCTGATCCGTTGGGAACATAGTGTCCCAATCCAATTTCCCAGTCCCCCGTGGTATGATCGACATTACGAGCTTCAGCCACAAAAAGAACGTCCTGCGGACCGAACCCCAGATCACCGAACGGATCGGGACCAGGATCTATCATTGTCGGTGTAGCTGAAACGGAAAAAACAATTGCGCACGCCGTCAGGATTGAGCCAATCTTCGGAACCCATGAAGCCATACCGGTACCCTCCACTTGAGATGATTTGATGTTTTGATAAAAAGACGGTCGATTTCGGACCTGTCGTGATTTATCCTCGCATGAGACGAAGGTCCGAAATCCGACTTCATGCAAATACCCATCGAAAATGATGCCGCACATCGATTCAACGGGGGATTTATTGTATGCCGTTGAGATTCGCACTACAAACTCAAAAAGAACGGTAGGAATTCTGAGATCGAACAGTGCCGGCACGCTTTGTGCCGGTAATACCG
>CAZEMW010000005.1:0-17379 GCA_964513105.1 uncultured Fibrobacterota bacterium | reverse complement strand
AACGCAAAACCTCCAGCTCGGTTTTTCTAAATTGCAGGATGCCACGTTCTATTTCGAAAATGCAATGGCCTGTCTGAGACAGACCACCTTTTGCGGTCCTGCAGATTGTTCGTCGTGGGCAACCCCAATCCATACAGAAGGTACACTGTGTTGTACAAATCATTCTTTCAGTCTTCAACAGTTAAAATGATTCCGGCCGTGTTCCTGGTCTTCATCTGCGCCTTTTTGGAACAGTTGAATGACGATATCGACAAACGTCCACTGATTCACCTCTTTGAGCCGGGGGGCGCCGTCAGGATTCGGGCTTATCCGGATACGACGGATTTCCCCAACGGAGTGTACCCGATAGGAGAGGATGGATACGTCAATCTCCCTTTTGTCGGTCTGAAAAAGGTGGTGGGGCAAAGTCCGGAACAACTTGAAGGGGCTATGGAACGGGTGTATATGGAGCATCTGCGTTCGCCGAACCTCCAGATCGAGCCGATGATTCGCATCGCCACTGTCGGAGGATTCCACGCTCCGGGACTATATTGGGTGAGTCCTCGAGCCACTCTATGGGAAGTGGTGAGTCTCGCGGGAGGGCCCTTGCGAGACGACGGTATCGAAAAAATGCGCCGGCATCGTGAGGCAAAGAACGTCTCCTGCAATATCGGGGAGATGTTTCAATCAAACAGAAGGCTTCACAGTTTGGGGGTCAGATCGGGAGATGAGTTTGTGGTAACACCTCTGGAACGCAGACGACCGATCGATATCGTAACCGGTGATGTCCTGCCGGTACTCAGTTTTGTCGTATCTACGATTACCGCCGCGGCTACCGTGTATCTGCTGGTATCTCAAAACGAGTAGCCGACTGAAAGGATGGTATCATAGTGCCGTCGGTATCACGAAATAGAACCCAAATCCAGGACGTGGATTTTGGATATTACCTCTCTCATTACAGTGGCCTCCTACTACGGAGATTATGGTTTATCGCAATCGTAGGGCCATTGGTTACCGGGACGGTGATGTTCGGTCTGCTGAATGTAATTGCGATAGATCCCTCCATGCGAACGAGAGTGCTTATCGGGGTTGATTCTCGCGAGAGTGAATCCGCGGGATACTACGCGAACTCAATCGACCCGAACCGTGTCGAACTGATCGGCAGCCGAACTTTTCTTGAGGGAATTGTACGGCAGTTGTCATTGCAGTTTGTGCCCGGAAGGTTTGCACGGGGAGAGGTGTTTGACTCAATCCGAGTCGATTCTACGTCCGCGATCGGCTCCTACACACTGGAGCTGAACGAGAAAAACAAACAACACTACGTAATTCACTACCTTCGGAGCGAACAGCATACGAAACGGGTTGTGGCCGTGGGCGACATCTCGAATTCCATTGTGCAGTCCATTCCGGGAATGTATCTGGAGTTTTCTCCAGAATACCTGCATGCCCCTCATGAGATTACATTTGAGATTGTCGAAACCCGAAAAGCGGTAGATGCATTACTGGAAGAACTGGAAATCACCGCACCGAATCCCCATCAGAGAAGAAACCATATCGCGGTGTCGTTGCAGGGACGAGATTACGAGCTGATTGCGACAACGGCAAATGTGATCGCTCGTGAGTTTGTCGCCTTGAATCTGAATTTCCGGCGGCGTCGAACATCGGAAACCTTGAAAGTGCTCAAAGAACAGCTTGATCGGGCCGCGGAGCAACTGCGGGTATCGGAATCCGCACTCAGGTCTTTTCTGTCGGAAAACCCGACAATCGCATTGGATCAGGCGACTCGTCGTACCGTCTCCAATATAAGTAGTCTGGAATCGGGTGCTTCCGATGCAGAGCTGTCATTGCGCGAAGCCGAACGGCTTCATGAGCGTCTCCGCTCTGCCGATAATGACGACCAGGATCAGATCGTCGGCGAGGTACTTGTGTTCCTGGCAGATCGAAGTGTTCCGGCAGCTCAGGTGCTCGCCGATCGATTTGACGAACTGTCGGAGGAACGGGAGTCCCTCGCGGAGTCCTATACCTCGCAGCATCCCATGCGAAAAGAATTCCGGTCCCGGTTCTCATCGGTATACTCGGGTACACGGCGCGCACTCGAAGACTACCTTCATAACGTCCGGATCCGGGTGCGGGAAGGGCAAGAGCGAATTCGCAATCTCTCGTCACGATTACACGCGCTTCCTTCGAAAGAATTACGACTTGCCGAGCTGGAAAGAAAACACGAAATCGATTCGGAAATCCACGGCAGTATTCTCAGTCGGTACAATGAAGCACGGGTTGAACATGCCGTTGAGCAACCAGACGTTTACATAATGGACTACGCGGTTCCGCCCATACCCCCGCCACCTCTTGTCAAATTTTTGCAGCTTGCGGTTTTCTCACTGATCGTGGGAACCGGTGTGTCGGTTGGTCCGGTGGTGGCATTGGATTTTCTGGACAAGTCGGTTCGGAGTACGCGACAACTGGCCCGTGCCGTCCCCTATCCCGTTTTGGGCGCTCTACCGGTGATACGCCTTGAACAGAGAGGACGCAGAACGCATGCCGGGCTCGGAGCTGATCGCGGAAGAGAGAATATCGCACTCGAGAACGGGAATGTCCCCCAATATGTGAAGGAGATGTTCAGGTCTCTTAGAACCCGTCTACAGTTCGAAGTGCAGGAGAGAAATCTCAGGGGGTTTGCGGTAACCAGCCTGAATCCTGGAGAAGGAAAAAGTCTCATAACGGTAAACCTGGCCGAGTCCTTTTCCCGCCTCGGCCTGAAAGTGCTGCTGATCGACACCGATCTGCGAAAAGGAACCGTACATCGTCTGCTTGATATCCCTTCAACACCGGGAATGTCCGAACTGGTGAGTATGCCGGGAAGACCCCGAACCGATTTACCCGGTATCGATAGTACTATGCGCAGAACCGCATATCCGAATCTTCATTGCATCCCTTGCGGCACGCACACGGACGACGTGCAGGAAATCCTCAGTTCGAAGCGAGTTCGTGAGCTTCTCAAGAGCGCCGAGGAACACTACGACATGATAATAATCGACACTCCGCCTCTGGCGGTAGCTTCGGATACGGTTGTGGCGGGTGAATTAATCGGCGGCATTTTCGCGGTCGTGAAAGCGGGAGCAACCAACGTACAGGATCTCCTCGGCGCAATCCAGGAATTCCCGAGCATCGAGTCAAATCTGTTCGGAGTAGTGTTGAACCAGGCCCGTTTGGATCGTCGGTTACGGTATTATCGGTATTCGAAGTATTATGTTGATTCTGAGGGGAAGAAGTGAGAGGCCCGGGGAATGGGGACGGAGCTGCATATCGGCGCGAGAAGTGGTGCAGTGGCGCAGGGGACGGAGCCGCATACCTGAGAACTCGTAGCGGGCGCAGGAACTGCGGATTTGGCGCAATATCCTCGAGGTGAGAAGGTTTCGCTGTCAAACGGTGGTGAACACCCCCGGGGGACGGAGCTGCATACCTGAGAACTCGTAGGAGCGAAGGAACTGCTGATTTGGCGCAATTCCCTCGAGGTGAGAAGGTTTCGCTGTCAAACGGTGGTGAACATTAGATGGATCGCCGGCGGCACGAGTCCTTCGGGAACGGTGTACCGTTCGGGGCACGCCTCCCCCGTCCCCCGGGGGACGGAGCTGCGCAATCGGCCACTAGAAGGGGGCAACTACCGCGGGAAAATCGCAGGGGACCGCTAAAGACCATCTATCCAATAGGAGCATGAAGAGCGAAAGCGCTCAGCCACTCCGAAACGCAAGGTGTTCCAAAGTGGAAGTGGTGTGAATGAGGGAAAGGGAGGTGTTTGCAGCAACCCGAATTCCACTCATCGAACTTGGAAGAGGAGGAGTCCTGCTGAATGCTGCCCCGGAAAGAGATCAAAGCGCTCACTTTGATCAGGTGAGTTAAGCACTGTGCGACACCACGCGATGGTGCGTCCGATTAAGAATGGGCCACCGGAGATCGGATGCAGCTTTCCGCTTGTCTCCTTATACCATGAGGAGGCTGACTTTCGGGATCCTAAGGCTAAGAAAAGCAGATATACAAACTTTTCCGCATGGAACGAGAGGACTCGCTCGCACTCGGGACTTAATCAGTACCAAGATCAGGATCAAGTGAGGTGACAGGATTACCTCTCGCGAGACGTTCGCCTTTTGCCGCGGCCCGAAGAATAGTGCTCTGGTCGACCCCAAGCATCCTTCCAATCAAGACGGCCGAATATCCCCCGACGGACGTAGCCCAGAACGAGAAGAGTGCACGTGCATCACGATAGTCCTTGCAGTCGGATTTGAAGTTGATCAGGGTGTTGTCAAGACCAAACCTTTCTGAGCAAGCACCGGCTAGTTTTGACAAGTGATCGGGTGTTCTTCTAAGACGTTCCCTTTCTCTTTTCAGCCGGTCCCATCTTTTCACGGCCAGTCGAATCCATTGCCATTCCGATCGGAAACACTCGTTTGACCCCTGTGGCAGGGGGTCGAGCCGATTATTCGGCTCCTTCCAGGGATCGAACTCGGAATCGTCAAATTCAAACAGTTTCTGAATGTACTCATTTTTGTAATTCGCCCTGTTGCGTGAAAACATGACGAGCAAGGCTTTCATGTATGATACGTTCAGCCACTTGAAAGGGCACTCCTGAGTGAATAAGAATCTGTGGCTTGTTCGTGAATAGTTCCGAAGTTCCTCAGGGTTCTTGGCTTTGCCTGATCTAATGGGATTTCTGTGAATATAAACGAGTAGATTATGAAGGTATTCAAAATCCCGAGTTGGAATTGTCTTGGGGCGATCCCAAAACAGATATCCTCTCCGTCCGTATTTCTTATTGTAGTAACGGGAATACATAGAATCGATACACTGCATCATTCGAGAAAAATCTTCTTTGTCCCCGGAAGGGCGTAGGACAAGGTGCATATGATTGTCCTCAAGTGCAAATCCGTAGCAACGACAGTGGTGCTTTGACAGATATCGGTCCAGGAGGTCGAGCATTGTACCGCAATCTTCGTTATCTCTGAACAAAGGAATCGAGTCCAAACTGTGTACCATGAAATGATGCGCGTCACCAATCTGGTGCTGACGAGGTTTTCTGGCCATGTCCATTCTCCTATCTGATGTTGACCATCCGTTTTCTTATATGTTCATGTGATCGCTAGGCACCTGATCCCTTTGCGAACCGGGTTGCTCAGATGCATTTGGGTTTACCATGATCTCCAAGGGCACTGAATCCGCATCAGGGGTAACACATCGGCCCCAAAACGGCATCCGCTCATAAGATTTCGCACCGTGAGTAGATAATGAGGACTCCTACCCCCGCTGTGAATGGCTCCGAGTTGTGATATCGTCCCCTGGAACGAGACCACGTTTTCCGTTAGAGCACCACATCTGCAAATTGGGTCAACTGAAATTTCTGATTTGAATATACCGGTCGAGGACAGTTTGAAAAAGGTTTTTCCGACAAGAGGCCGGAATCGGGGAGTGAAAGGCCGTTTTCGGGGTTTGAAATGCCGGCTCGGCCAAATACGCGTTCTTTGTGTGGAAGCGAGAGCGAGAGCAAGATTTGTCGAGGGGAGACTCGAAATCAACGTATTCGGATTGAAAAGAAGAATGGGAAATTCAGTTCCGGATCGGCTTGGGTACCTGAGGTTGCAGCTCCGTCCCCGCCTTCCGCTTTCGTTTTTGGTTCTTCGTGGGTGAAACCGGCGACGAACCGCCCCCGCTCAGAACAGCTCTGTACTCAGATTTCAAAGTACTGTGGCTGGTAAGGATAGTCTCGAGGGACGTACTGGCCGGCAGGTGGAGCTTCCACTCACATGCTGAATCGAATTTGATACACTGGTCGTTGCAGCTCCGTCCCCAAAAGCCCGTCCCTAGAGCCTGAAGCCCCCAAGCCAAAGATTGCCCCTCTGGAATCAAGAGCGTGTTCGGCCTAGCTTGTTCATCCACTTCTTGCCGGTACTCCACGCATCCAGCTCAATCCCCGATAGGCAGTCCCGGGATCATTGCGGTCGGCTTGAAATCGGAGCTGAGAGGTTTTGCCGACTCCGCCTGGATTGTGCAGCTCCGTCCCCGACCCCGCAGCACCGTCCCCAACCCCGCAGCTCCGTCCCCAACCCCGCAGCTCCGCCCCCGACCCCGCAGCTCCGCCCCCTTCCTAGGCCGTCCCCCGATGGATCTCCGGAACCTCCTTAACCAGCAACGGAGAGAGGTGGAGATAGCGGGTGGTTGATCTCTTGATGTCTATGTCCTTGAATACTCGCTCCGTCTGCTCAACGGTCAAACCAACAGCAGGAGCAGTTTTTTCCGCACTGTAGCCTCGGTTCTTGGAGTACAGGCACAGATCCATTTTATCGTACGGTAACGAGAAATAGAATTCATCCTGCCCTTGAGGCAGACTGTAGGTGTCGGTCGTGGGGGCGCGTTCCCGGATCTCGATGGGCACATCGAGATGCTCGGCGAGAGCATAAACCTGAGTCTTGTAGAGATGTGCGATTGGTTTCACGTCCGCAGCTCCGTCCCCAAGCTTCACGAAGAAGCCCTGGTCATACTCCAGGCGGTTGGGTGTACCGGCTACTGCGTAGTTCAGTCGATCGGCGTGATAGTACTCCAGCATTTTCCGGATACGCTGTTTGAAATTGGTGGCTGCAACAATGCCCAGAAGGCTCTTGTGGGGTGCGCGTTTGCGGATTTGGCGTCCGTCGGGCGCTTGGGCAATAACCGAGAAAATGTTGTATCCATTGTGCTCGGCGGCGGAGGGCAGGACGATTTTCGATTTCCAGTCGTCACCGTATTCGGGAATCACCCCTCGAACGGCGTCGTCGTATCGTCGGTAGAAACCGGCGGCCTCGAGTATACCGGTAATGTCTTCATGAACACTCTGCACACCATAGTGCTCGATCAGCCTGGAGCTGATACCTGGAGTCTCCTCCGACGAGTGCCGCTCGGGCATCTGGATTGCTAGTACTCGGTCGGGGCCTATGGCGCGGACCGCAAGTGCAAGGGTTACACTGCTGTCGATTCCGCCTGAAACCCCAACGACCAACCCGCGGCGACGCAGGTCACCGGCAAGGAGTCGTCGTATCTCAGCGCAGATCATTTCGGTTTCCCCGTCGGGATCGACGGCAAGCACTGTTGGGTTTAGTTCCGATACGGATATCATGCGAATACCTCCTGGGAGTAACGGCTGAAAGAAAACGGCAGGTGTGAAAGCGCTTTTGTTGCTGCCAACCGACTTCTGGAAACAAAACTGGAGAAAACCTTCCGATATGAGAAAATCGTCTTTCTATATATCCCCATGTGCCACGGCGCTTCTGGTTTCTGCGGTGATCGGTCTCTGGGTTCTGCGCCGTCCCTTCGCCGGTTTTTCCGGGATACTTCTTCAGGGAAACTACTGGCGCCTTTTTCTTGTCCCTTTTGCGGTATATATGATTTGGAAGGACACTCGGTCGTATGAGTCATACTCAAATTCCCCATTGCCTGCGGCGTTTGCTTCGTTACTGGCGTTTTCCTGGATAATTCTTTCGATTCCGATCTTTGTTTCCGATGAAAACTTCGTTTCCGCACAAAATATTCTGGGAATAAGCGTTTTCGTTCTTGCGTTTGCCGCCGGAAGCGGGGGGGCTCGAGCTCTGCAACGTTTTTTCGTCCCCACTCTGTATGTGGTATTCATGACTGGAATTGCGGCACATGTTGTCCCCAGTTTTTCTCCGGCACTGCAACGAGCATCGGCTGCGGGAGCATCGTCTATTCTCGGTCTGTTTGGATTCTCTGTTGTTCGTGACGGTGTGCACCTTCGATTACCCGGCTCGGTTCTGATTGTTGGAGAATGGTGTAGCGGTGTCAACCAGGTGTTGTCTCTGCTCGCAATATCCGTGCCCCTCGGTGTTGTACGATTGAAAAGGACCTCTTCCCGGGTGATGCTTGTCGCAGCATCCGTGCCGATTGCGATTCTTTTCAACAGCTTGAGAATCGGAATGATTTCCCTCTGGAATTATAACGACCTAAGGGCTCACCTCCACGGGCCGGGGGATATTCTGCTGATCCCGGTGGTGTATCCGTTCTCTCTCGCTCTTCTTTATATGACCCTGCGCACGTTGGAGCGAAATTGGGAAATCCGCTCGAGAACCAAATTCCCGCATTAGGAAAACGCAGCCCCGGGTACCCACCGACAAATAGTGAGGCCCCCTGCCCGAGCCTCGGGTCCCCCGACTACATTGCTCATTCGTTGAATTGATAACGCCCTCAAGAGTAAGGCATACGTTTTGCACTTCCTGGGAATCTGTCGTCGTCCCAAGGGATTCAAAACGACGTATGAAACCTTGAAATCCCTAATTTGCCGCAGCCGACGTAGCACTCACATCAGCAGAAGAGACTGTCCCCCGGATATTGCGGGAGAAGGGGCCGAGTCGGATGGAAATCGAAAACGATATGTCGAGAATGCGAAAGACGGAGCAAATGGGGTTTTCGGGCCGATGGGACCGCGGTAGGAAAACGTCTGTTGGTGTGTTGCTAATTGGCATATCGTTTGTAATCCCGATAATCCACTGCTCTCATGAACTGAACGGAGACAAAGAGATGGTTGGCGTTTCAGATATCGGCTACAAGGATGCCGCCGAAGTTTCCTGGACTGAGCTGTCCGGCAGAAGAGTGTTTTTTGGTCATCAATCAGTGGGTGCCGACATCATCCACGGAATAACGCATCTGAAAGAAGAAACTGAATCTATAGATTTTGACATAAAAGAATCGCGTACGCCCATAAATACTCAACGAGGCATCCTCGTGCATGCGCGAATCGGACGAAATCAATCTCCCGAATCGAAGATTGACGACTTCATGGAAATCCTTACCGGTGAGATGGGTGAGACAATCGACATCTGTATGATGAAGCTTTGCTATGTGGACATCACTGCAGCCACCAATCTCGATCGACTGGTGGAGTACTATGCTGAGGCAATAGCGCAGCTTCGGGCAAAGCGTCCCAACCTTACGGTCGTACACTGTACGGTACCGCTCACCGTGCGAGAGTCGACGGCAAAAGGGATTGTCAAGCGAGTCCTCGGGAAATCTACAATGGACGATGCCAACGTCCGACGAAGTCTTTACAACCAGAGGCTTCACCAGAGATTCGGTCACTTGGATCCTGTCTTCGATATCGCATCATGGGAGGCTTCTTATGAAGACGGGGCTTTTGAGGCGTTTCAAAGCGAGGGAGAAGGGTATCCTGCGTTGCGCCCGGATTTCACCGACGACGGCGGACACCTTAATGAACTGGGAAAACGCCGACTCGCGATTGGGTTCCTCCAATCGCTCGCGGAAATTCCGTCGAAAGCGGTGTCTCGGTAGTATGGATGGAAATACCGTACGTGCAGGAAAACATATACAAAAGGGTAGTGTTACGTGTGTGGAATAGTCGGCATCTGTTTTCCCGGTCATGACCAGGCCCCAAGCGAGACACTGGTTCGACGAATGGCATCACAACTGACGCATCGCGGTCCGGACGAGGAAGGATACTGTATGCGTCCCGGAATTGCACTGGGACATCGTCGATTGAGTATAATCGACCTGTCGGGTGGGAAGCAACCCATGGGGAATGAAGACGACACGATGACGGTGATTTTCAATGGTGAGATATTCAATTACATTGAGTTGCGCGAAGAGCTGCAGAAAAAGGGACATCGGTTTCGCACGCTCAGTGATACTGAAACAATTGTTCATTGCTATGAGGAGTACGGTCCGGACTTTTGTACTCACTTGAATGGGCAGTTTGCGATAGCGCTCTGGGACGGTAATCGTCAACGCCTCCTGCTGGCTCGAGATCGAGTCGGTATTCGTCCATTGTATTATGCAAAGGTACCGGGGAAGGGACTCGTATTTGGTTCGGAAATGAAGGCATTGTTTGCCTATCCGGGAGTTACTCCTCGTTTCGACACCGCGGGCCTGGACCAGGTTTTCAGCTTGTGGGCGACTCTTCCGCCTCGTACTGTTTTTAAGGGTATATGTGAAGTGCCTCCCGGCTCGGTGCTGATTGTGGATCGGGACGGAAGCCGTATCGAGAAGTACTGGAAGCTACAATTTCCGCGTCAACAGGAATACGACTACCGATCACCGGAGTACTATGCTCGTGAACTTGCCGAGCTGCTTCACGACTCGGTGAGACTCCGTCTTCGCGCCGATGTGACGGTCGCATCATATCTCAGCGGAGGAATCGATTCATCGATAATTGCCTCACTGGTAAAGAAACACCATAATCGGGATCTGATTACCTTTTCAGTCTGCTTTAGGGACGGTCTATTCGATGAGCGAGACTACCAGCGCATGATGGTAGATCAACTGAATACCGACCATCGGCGAATCGAGATTACCTACGACGGAATTGCCGATAAATATGACTCGGTGGTCCGACATGCCGAAAACCCGATGGTTCGGACGGCACCGGCCCCCTTGTTTCAGCTTTCCAGACTGGTACGGGAGAACGGTATTAAGGTGGTACTTACCGGGGAAGGGGCCGACGAGGTGTTTGCAGGTTATAACATTTTCAAGGAAGACAGAATTCGAAGGTTCTGGGCCAGGCAACCGTCTTCCGCACTCCGTCCCCTGCTCCTGTCACGAATTTATCCATATGTCAAAAAACAGGGAAACGCTTTCTGGCAAGCATTCTTCCGCAGCGGGCTGGAAGACGTCGACAATCCATACTATTCACACAGCATTCGCTGGAAAAACACCGCACATATCAAGCGGCTTATGGCCGATCACGTCCGAGCGGAAATGAATGAAGCTGAGAATGTGGCGGCACCGCTGGCGGAATGCGTTGATCCCGACATCTTGTCGTGGCATCCACTTTGTCGAGCACAGTACCTTGAAACTTCAATATTCATGTCGGGCTATCTCCTGAGCTCGCAGGGAGATAGGATGATGATGGGCAACTCGGTTGAAGGACGTTTTCCGTTTCTTGATCACCGATTAATCGAATTTGCGGCGAAAATCCCACCGGAATACAAACTGAGGGGGCTGAACGAGAAGCACATTCTCAAGGAGGCGTTCAAGGAGGATTTGCCCGAGCAGGTGGTAAATCGTCCAAAACAGCCCTATCGAGCGCCAATCTCTTCGTGTTTTCTCGGAGGTGGGCGCTCTGCCGCGGCGCGGGTTCTAGAGCCGAATGCGCTCGAAGCAGGTGAATGCTTCGATTCGTCCCGGGTAAATATGTTGCTGAAAAGACTGCGAGCCGCATCGCCGGATCGCATCGGTGCACGAGACGATATGGCGGTAGCGGCTTTGGTATCAACACAATTGTTGGCGCACCATTTCATTTCACCGCTGGTCGAATCATGAAAGGTGGTATGGTATGTTGATTCAGGATTTTCTGACAAGTACAGCCTTGCGGTTTCCCGACAAAAGGGCGCTTCGGTATAAGAACGAATGGATGAGTTACGATGAGCTTGACCGTCAATCAGATCGACTTGCGGGTTTTTTCGCGGATCAGGGGATTTCCCCGGGAGACAGAATAGCGATTGTGGCGGAGAACTCGTTCGAGTATGTAGTCTCCTACTTCGGGGTTCTGAAAGCCGGCGGGGTTACGGTCGAGCTCAATGTGTCCACTCCGTCGGAGGGCCTGTCTCAACTTCTGAATCACAGCGACAGCCGAGCCGTGATATGCACCAAAAAGTACTATCGAACGGCTATTCCCGCAGTGCAAAACTCGCCGGGGGTTGAGTTGTTCGTTTCGGACTCTGCCATTCCACCGCAGTTGTCCGACAAATTGAATCGGCCCTCGCACAGACTCCAGGGAATCTGCCTCAGCGACCTTTACAAACGCCCCCCTGCAGCGGCTATTGATGCCGATCTCGCATCGATCATCTACACCTCCGGAAGCACTGGTGTTCCCAAGGGTGTCATGCATTCGCATTTGAATGTCGTATCCAACACACGGTCCATTGTGGATTATCTTGAACTATCAGCAGAAGACCGTGTGATGGTGATACTGCCTTTCTACTATGTATATGGGAAAACGCTGCTGACCACGCACATTGCCGTGGGGGGATCACTGGTCATCGACAACCGTTTCGCCTACCCCACTGTCGTCCTGGAGAGCATGAAGGATACCGAGGTGACCGGGTTTGCCGGAGTACCGTCTACCTATTCGATTCTTCTGAATAAGTCAAATGTCGCTCAACATACCTTCCCAAAGCTGCGGTACGTAACCCAGGCGGGTGGACATATGCCCGTAAGCCTTCAGAAGGAGGTCGCCGAGGTCTTTGCTCCGGCCAAGTTGGTTGTGATGTACGGTGCAACCGAGTTGTCTCCGCGTCTCACCTACGTACCGCCGGAAATGCTTTCGAAAAAATGGGGCTCGATTGGTATCGCCATACCAAACACCGAAGCCTTTGTTGCGGATGAAGAAGGTAATCGACTGGAGAAGGGGCGGGAAGGGGAGATTGTCGGTAGAGGGGTGAACGTGATGATGGGATACTGGAAGGATCCGGAGGGAACGGCACGCGTGCTTCGTAATGGATTGTACTACACCGGAGACCTGGGCCGAGAGGATGAAGACGGGTTTTTGTATGTGACCGGGAGAACAAAAGAAATGATGAAAATAAAGGGAAACCGTGTCAGCGCCAAAGAGATCGAAGAAGCGTTGTTGGGAGTGCGTGACGTGCAGGAAGCTGCCGTAGTGGGAATGCCCGACGAAATCCTTGGGGAAGCTCCCTGCGCCTACGTGGTACCACGAAAAGGAAGTGTTCTGCAGGAAGACGCCTTGCGCGCAGCGTTGCTTAGTTCGCTGGCTGCCTACAAGATCCCCAAAGAGATCATCGTGACCGACACCCTCCCGAAAAACGGAGCAGGCAAAATCATGAAACAGATGCTGAAAGAGCACCAGAAAGCAGATGGCGCAGGTGCTTTTTCAATGTGACCCAGTGCCTGAAGGTATTGTCGGCTGTAGTACCTCATGCACATAAACCTGAACACAAAACATAACGGGAGGTGTCCTTTGACAACCACTGAAATTGCCATTAAAGATAGAGTCAAAGATTTCATTGTGACAAACTTTTTTCTCGACGTGTCGGACATACAGCTCGAAGACGGGACGTCGTTCCTGGAAACGGGGATAATCGACTCAACCGGCATTATGGAGGTCGTATCTTTTCTTCAGGAAGAGTTCGGGATCGATATAGAAGATCGTGAGATACTGCCGGAAAATCTGGATTCACTTGCCTATATTGCGCGGTTTGTCAACGAAAAAATGGTCAATAACTGAGAAGTACCGCAAATACTGGTGGTTCCAAGGCGAAATCACGCCTGTGATTTCCGTTCTTTTGATTTTTGTTCCTTGACTTTTGACCTTCTCCCCCCGGGGGCCCCATGAGACATCTGATAAAAGCGGGACTAACCGCCCTGTGTATCACACTCACTTTCCCGTTCTGGGCAATAGCCAATCTTGAAAAACGGCTGCTCGGCGCCGATATCCTTTTTCGGTCATTTGGGCAACTGCTGAGCCTTTTTCCGGGACTCCCCGGGAGTTTTCTTCGTCGGGGCTACTACATCGGCGCGCTTGAGAACTGCGCGTGGGAATTTCACATTGATATCGGGTCGTTCTTGGCTCATCGGGAGATTCGCGTAGGGCATAAGGCGGTGATTGGGGCCTTTTCAATCCTGGGCTGTGTGAACCTGGGAAGAGAGGTCCTGGTTGCGAGTCGTGTAAGTATCACCAGCGGGAAAAACCAGCACTATGACAAAAAAGGAAATGCGGCAAAGGAGCAGATCCTTGAGCCGGTGTCCATTGGTGATGCATCATGGATTGGTGAGGGAGCGGTGGTGATGGCAAATGTGGGGCGCAGGTGTATTATCAGCGCCGGAAGTGTCGTCACAAAAGATGCGCCCGACGATATCATCGCGGTTGGTAATCCGGCAAGGTTTATGCCTCGAAATGGAAACAATGTCAACCAGGGGAAAGAACAGAAGACGGCTCCTTACAAGGCAGACGTATCTCCCCAACCGGGATGACCGGGCGGATAGCCAATACCATTGGGAGTAAATGGTGAACATCGAAAGCCCGGCTGTTACCCAAGGTCCGCCGACACTGCTCGACACGGCTTCGAGCTGGATATCGGTTTGCATGGTCTTCGCGGTTTTCGGCAGAATTATGGAAGTCTTCACGCCTCCGGCGGTAGTACCCCCCGACGATCCCTGTGCGGCTGCCGTAAGAGTGCCGGAGAAGTCTCGTGGGAAGCCATTAGCTGTTGCTGAAAGAGGGGTAGAGAAACTGGATTTTGGCTTAATGAATTAAGTTAGAAAGGGCTGGAAACAGGAAAAACAGAATCATATATTATGAACCATACTACGAGAGCTAAATGGAGGGGCATAACCATTTTCTTTCGGGAGGTTCACCATGGGGCTGAAACGGGCTACCACAGGGACTGTTTTTTTCTCTCTACTCTTTTCTCTCACAACCCAATCACTTTTCGCAGCCACTCTGCATGTCGGCACCGATTCCCAGTACGGTAATATCGGAAATGCCGCGCGTGATGCAGAGCCGGGAGACACCATCCTTATCCATTCCGGAACCTACTCCGGAGACCAGTGGATGTCCAATCTGCAGGGGACCGCCGATTCATGGATTTACATTATAGGGGAAGAATTCGGCTCGGTACAATTCTCCGGCGGTGTCGGCGCGTGGATCTTAACCGATCCGGCTTATTTACACATAGAAAATATTGTTTTTACCGATCAAACCCACAACGGGATGAACCTGCACGATGGCGACTCGTATGAGACTCCGGCCCACCACATCCGGTTCAATAGCTGCCGGTGGCAAAATCTCGTCGGCGGTGGAAACTACGACCTTCTGAAACTCTCGGGGCTCGACGATTTCGAGATCACGAATTGTGAATTTATAGACGGTTCCAATGGAAGTGGTATCGATATGGTCGGGTGTCATCGCGGTATCGTGGAAAACTGCATATTCAGAAACATCCCCGGTGGGGCCGTGCAGACTAAGGGGGGAAGTAGCGATATCCGTATCGCCGGAAACCTGTTTGACAATTACGGCATTCGCGGGGTAAACGCGGGCGGATCCACCGATCTGGAATATTTCAGGCCTCGCGACGCGGCTTCGCAGGCAGAAAGAATTGCAATCCATGCGAATATCTTTGTGGGAGGGGTGGCCGCAATTGCCTTTGCCGGGGCGATACATTCGGAAGCCGTAAACAACACAATCGTGAACCCGTCGAGTTTTGTCGTCCGTATTCTTCAGGAGCAAACGGAAAACGGGCGGTTCGCTCTCTGCGGCGACAATTCCTTTATAAATAATCTCGTGTACATGAATTCTCGATTGTGGGAAATGGTTAATATCGGACCCGACACAAGGCCTTCTTCGTGCAATTTCAGCAACAACCTATGGTACACGGAATCCGATCCGGACCATCGGCCAAACTTTCCCGGCCACGAGCCCAATGCAGTATTTGGACTGGATCCGATGTTCGAATCATGTGCAGGATTGGATTATTGCGTATCACCAGACGGTCCCGCGTGCCGAGGGGGGATGGCGGTTGAGCAGCCTCTCACAGACTATTTTGGCGAACCTTTTGCATCATCTCCAACGATCGGAGCGGTTGAGGCCGAGGAACTCTCGACTCCCACGGTGAACCGCACGTCGGCAACCTTGCCGAAGGGGATGATACACACACGAACCGAAGCTACGGTGTACACCGCACTCGGGCGACGTGTATTCGAGGCGGGGACCTCCCGTTCCGGCGGTGCACAAATTCTACTCCGAAAACACGGCTCGTCTGTAGAAAAAGACCGGAGCACAACGAGGGGGTTTCATCATGACACCAGGAAACAGACTGAATCCACGGGGGATACTAAAATGTAAACTTTTGGTGTATGCCGTAGCCGTTGGACTCACGCCGGCAGTTGTCACATTCGGGATCGCCTTGCGAAATTGGAATGCACCAGTCGGCGGTGATTCTCCCTACTTCCCGGCGATTGCCGAAAGTCTTGTCGACAACGGTACTTTTGTAGATACAAAGGGTTACTTTCCGACCCAACCAACGGCCTCCCGAACTCCCGGGTGGCCGTTTGTCGTTTCTCTATTTCCTCGGAACATCACGCCGTCCTTCGGCTGAAGCGGTTATGAGACTTGCCGCCGATATTCTCCATATCGCCTCCTCGCTTCTTATAGTCTTTCTCAGCGCTCGTGTGGTGAAAAACGCCCTATTTGGTTTACTTGCGGGGCTCGCTTTCGTGCTTAAATACCAACGGGTCGTATTATGCGGGTGGCGGCTGGTCCTAAGTCCTTTTCGTCTTTGTCGCGCTCCTCGCGTGCACCTTTTGGATCCGGGGAAATACGGAATCGGTGGAAGGGAGTGCGGAGGGATAGCCGGATAAAGTGGATACGGGACGATTATTGCTGACAAGTTTGGTGCGGGCACCGGGGTGTCGCTTGATGAGTCATTGCGTTGACCTGTATGTGGAAAGGAAATACTGCCATGCAACACACTATTAGGAATACATCGATACATCTCATAGGCCCTGTTTCACTGCTATTTTGTCTGGCCGGCTCTTCAACCACCTTGCACGTCGGTTCGGGATACCCATTCCGAGGATTCGGCGAAGCGGCGCGGCATGTCAAACCCGGTGATACTGTGCTGATTCATTCCGGAACTCATCCGGGTGACCAGTGGGTAGAAGACCTTTCCGGAACCGCCGAGGACTGGATATACATCTTGGGCGAGGATCGGGAGAACACGGTTTTTGAGGGTGGGGTCGGCGCGTGGATACTGACGGATCCCGCGTACCTGGAAATGCGAAATCTGACCTTCGCCCGTCAAACCCATAACGGTCTGAATATTCACGATGGAGATTCCTATGCAACTCCGGGGAAGCACCTTCGGTTTATAGATTGTACATTCGAAAATATCCAGGGTAACGGCAATTTCGATTTTCTGAAACTGTCGGGCGTTGACAGCTTTGAAGTGCGTTCCTGTTTGTTTCGAAACGGGTCGATGGGAAGTGGAATCGATATGGTGGGTTGCCATGACGTAGTCGTGCGAAACTGCCTGTTCGAGGATTTACCCGGCGGTGGCGTTCAGGCCAAGGGGGGAAGTCATCGTATTACCATTGAAAGGAATCGTTTTGTCAATTGCGGCATTCGGGCCGTAAACGTTGGTGGAAGTACCGATCTGGAGTATTTCCGCCCGCGGGATGTTCAATATCAGGCTTCCAGAATACATGTTATCGCAAATGTGTTCGTCGGGGGCGTTTCGGCAATAGCCTTTGCGGGCGCGGTGGACAGTCGGGCGGTACACAATACTATCGTGAATCCGACCAGCTTTGTTGTCCGCATTCTTCAGGAACAGTCTGAAGGTGGGAGATTCGCGCTTTGCGGCGATAATGCATTCCATAACAATCTCGTCTATCTGG
>CAZEMW010000004.1:0-18613 GCA_964513105.1 uncultured Fibrobacterota bacterium | reverse complement strand
AAGGCTCTTTTTGCGAAAGAATTTCGCACCAATTCGTCCCGGTCAGGTGTTCTAGATCTAGAACACTTAATCCACTGAATTCTGAAAACAGCCGCAATATTCGAGAATTCCGAAATATATTGGTGTAGATGGAGTCGTACGGAAGCCCACAGAAGGAGGGTGGTCATGAGGAAGGTTTTCCAAGTTCCCCTGGTGTGTTTAACGGGATTCCTGGTCAATACATTTGGCCTGGATCTTTTGCCGACATTAGGTATTAGCCCATCGGAGCCGTTATCAACAGACCGAGGACGAGTCGTTGTCGGGAAAAAGACCGATTACGGATATACCGTGCTGACTTCCGATAGCACCATGTTACGCGGAAATGCCGTATGGCTCTGGAGAGCGAAACTCAAGAACAAGCCGTCGGTCCTTGCCTACGCCTCCGAAGAAGAATACTACCAGGCCCTGGCGGACAGCGGTGTAAACTTCGTCCGATTGTGCATCTATTCACAGGCAAACGACTGGGGAGGCGGGACAAACTACCGGGATAAAGAGGAAGTCGAGTTTATATTAAGTTACACCGACAAGGTAGTGGACTTCGCTTCAAAATATGGCATGTACGTCATGTTGAATTACCATGACGTAGGGAAGTATCGGGGGGAGTATGGTAACAAAAACGCCCCCACCATGGGATACCTGAAGGATTTCTGGAGTGTATTTGCTCCATACTACAAGAATAGAACACACGTTTTCTATGAACTGGTTAACGAGCCCGCTTTCGGATGCAGTAACTTCAAAGACGAGCTACTGGATAGTATGCATGCGATCCATGAGTATGTCAAACCCCTTGCTCCTGAAACACATTTGAGCCTACTGTGCATTACCGGAGCCGTTGGTAAAAGCTGGGATTCACGAACCATGGACAAGGTAGTGAAACGGTACCTCCAATTGCACCCCAATTCGGTAGACTGGACAAATGCATCAATAGCATTTCATCCATATGTAAATAAGGACAAAGTATACTCCTCCCAGCCGATTATTGACGTCATGAAGGACTATGCTGTTATTAACAGCGAAGCCAACTACCCGTGTGAAGATGCGATTCACGATAAGGTTGTAGACGCCGACAAACAATGCCAGACGGTCGATGGTGAGCTTTTTATCAATCAGACGATGGAACGGTTGGGCGTGAGCTGGAATCAGCACAAATCACTTGGCTGGAATTACTTCACCAAAAACTGGCCGCTGATACTGGAGGATGCCCGCGAAAAGGACTACATCTGGTTCCCCAACGATGAAACCGGCACTGCCGATGCACAGGGTGGAAACATCGGGGAAGGCCTTCAGTACGGCAACGCGGCAAAATCGATGAACTGGACATACAATTCGCATGGACAGGACGTTGTTCTTACAGTTCGTGGGGCACCGGATGCACAAATAACGGTAGTCGACTCAAAAGGAACGACTGTGGCAAGCGAGCCCTTGAGCGGAAACGCAACGACTCGTATGCGTTTGCCTTCCGGAGTGTATCTAGTGAGAATAGTCGCCGACCGGACAATTCCCATAGGCAAGATGGTGTTGCCCTCGCGATAGCGGTCACTCGTGTCTGCTTACGCCGAATTCGTGGATGTAACTCCGCACTTTCCGGTGAAGAGTTTCAGACTCTGTATATCAGGATCTTACCAAGGCATACGTATCAGGGATACCATTCGATCCGAGAATACAACTTTGCTTGAATGAATGACCCCGCGCTTGGAAAACCGGGGCCATTCACTTTCCGATCCGAATTCCTCGGCAATGCAAAACTCTATAGACTGAAGCTGTTGGAAGTGACATTCGAGTGACATTCATAAATGGAGTAACCCCAAAGGTCGCCTGCCCGATACGAGGGATGGTTCCTGAGGCACACAGCAAGACTCAGTCAATCATACCCAACTAAAAATTGTAAACCAATGTGATCCGATCCAGTCCGCATTCAATCTCCACCCGCGCGAGTTTGTTTCTGTACTCTGTTTTCTTTTTGCCGCCTATGGTCGTAAGTACTATCCCGCCGGCGGTCATCGGAACCCCCAGTCCCGCGATTATTGCACCGAACCCTCCGACAGGATCTCCCGACTCCGTCCTGTTGCCATTTGAATAGGTAACTTGATACGAGGCTGTTCCCGCAGAGGAAATCATGGCAATACCGGTTGCAAGAGCAGAAACTCCAGCAGCCGTTAAAACGATTCCACCAATTTGCATGTTCTTGAACTTGTTGAATTTTTGCTCGTTGTATTCTCTCTCATTCGTTTCACTCAATATTGAAAACGAAAAGACTAAGAGTGCTATTACCGCTTTAGTGATCCTCATGTACGCTCCTTGGGAATGACTGCATGCATTTCCTTGTTAATCGAATAATTGAGTCTGTGCTGCTTCAAAACGGACCTGAGTCATCTCGGGATTTATGAAAATACAAATTGGACGTATTACTGTCCCTAATCGAGAGAACGGGTATCCACCTGCGCGATTTGGGCAGGGAGGCATTAGGAGCCCAACATGCTACCTCAGGGATAATAGGGGTTGAGGATCCACGTCCCACTCGCGGCATTCAGCACCAGCCGGCAATCATTCGTTGCGTAAACAAAAAGCGCAAGGCATCCAGCCGGATCCCTTGCGCTTGTCTATAGAACACACTCGCAGTGCCGTATGCGCACTGCCCCGTCTTTCCTTCTCCGCGGACTAACGCACCAGTGTTGTTGCGGCGTCACGACGCCCACGCTCATCCGAGTACCGTACAACTACCGCCCCTTTCCCGCGCGATGCGGATTTGGAACTCACGAATCCGCCCAACTCGTCCACAATCCCACGCTCATAGAGTCGACCGTCGAGGCCGTATATTTCCACCCGCGAATCAGGCTGAGCCCCGGTGACGACGATTCCGCGTTCAAGCGCGCGTACATTGGTTCGTCGAGACAACATTGATCCATATGAGCTTTGGTGTTCTGAATGAACGACATCGCACTCAGGAGCCTCTCCGCCGACAAGCTCACCATCCTGATACACCGCGAAGCGAGGCAGGAGAGCGTCTTCTCCCGAGAGCCCTTCGCTGCTCCAATCATTTGACAGGTCCCATGAGGCATCATTGGGAGCCATAATTCTGAATATTACTTCATGGTGATTACACCATTCAGTGCAGTTTCCCGAGACAAAGGGACCAATGGTGTCGTCGGGGAAGGTTACCTCGACGTACGGATCGCAGTCGTCCCGGATGATGGGACCGGAAATCTCAGCATTTACATTAGAGGATCCGATATTCGCGGTATAATCCCCCGGGGCGGCATCACCGTCCGGCGTGAAATAGTATCGAAAGCTCATGCCCCCGGTCCTCCGAGCAGGCCACCGTGTCCGATTGTGAAGATCCACCTCGAATTTGGTATTGCTCGGCTTGTCCTCTTTGATTTTCGCGACAACAAAAAACTCACGATCGGTAGTATACATGTCGGTGCTTTCATCCCGCTCTTCTTCGGGAGGAAAGGAGTTATCATCCGCGGCTTCGCCCTCACCCATGCCGTCCGCAATAAGTCCCGCCAATACGGCCTGGAACCGTGCATTGGTATATATAGCAACTTCACAGTGATAATGATTCATGACTTCACCCTTAAAAGAATCCTCCGGGGCATTGTTGCCCATTAAAACACCGCCATGAAGCGTGTGCCGCACGGAATTAGGGCGATAGAACGGCTTTGAACCTACGAAATGTTCAAATGTTTGCCAAGCACCATACGCACCTCGGTGATGAACGACGGTAAGGTACTCTCCGGTGCCGTCGTTGTCAAACCCAATCATATAGCTTTTGTTCAGCGGATTGTTCCCTAAAACATAATCAACCTGGCTCTTGAGATAGCTATACAGCGCATCCTTTTTTGACGGTCGTCGTTTCGCATCGAAAATGGCCAGCGCGCTCGCTTGAAGCATGCGAGAAATGGTAAATGTGTTCTTCGCGTTTTTCCGGTAATGCAGCCCCCCCGGCGAGATAACGACACCGTTGGGGTCGCTTGGATTCGTCTCCACCCAGACATCGATCATACCGGTTACGGCCTCCTCCATTCGAGCGGTCGCGGCCGGCGTTAGGCTTACGCCCGAAGTGAGGAGTGCAAACATCGCGTATTTCGGACTGGTGGCCCACCACCACTTATAGTGGTTTCCTCCGGCATCATGCATTTTCTGCTCGTAGTCGGCCGCCAGTGCACCGAATCGCCCGTCGTAATCCGAACCGTTGAACGCCTCTTCCGCATTGTGCAACCATGTAAAGCCCATGATACATGATGCATACGGATCAGTATCACGATACGATATTGCACGCGCCGTTCCGCTTGGGTCTACCGCCAGGCAGACGCCCTCCGACACCGTATTGGCAAAGAAGTTCTCAAAATACGTGTCAGTGTGTACGCAAAGCTTGCGGGAGGTCTTCATGAGCTTTTCTACATACTCCGCATCATCCGCCGATCCTAATTGATCGAAAACCATTGCCGAAGCCGTAAGGGCCGCAGCCATCAATGGCTCGACATCCGCGGCCGGATACGTGTTCGTTGCTTTCAGCGCTTCACGAACCGTGTAGCCCTCGATCACTTCCGGAGAGGCCCAGACACTGTGAACGCCGGGAGCCGGACCCGGTTTGCCGCCGACATCGACATATACTTCGTACGAATTGAAGTCGGTTGTGTCGTCCGGAGCCGCATCTACCACGCACTTCAGGAAGTAATCACAGATATAGCGCAAATTGTTAAGAAGCTCGTCGGTCTGTCCGGTTTGCTCGTACGCCTCGGGAAACTCAACCGCGCCCCAGGCAAGCATCAGCGCAGATTGGGCCATCGTGTTGTTGGATTTCCAGTGATCTCCGGCATCGTACCACCCGCCGGAAAGATCCAGTCCGACATCTTCTCCGTCCCTCGTATGAGCCGGGCCGCGCCAGGGGCAGCGATTACCGGGCGAAAGCGTGCCGGATTCCTGGCACTCAAAGAAATAGTTTGACATCTGCAGGGCTTTTCCGTAGTTCATGTCCGAGCCATGAACAAGCGCCGAAATCCCGATTGAGAAAGCTGCCGTTGCAGCAAGAATCGCCGTGTTCCTCATCTGCCACCCCCAAAATTAGAAACAACAATCAGCACACGCCGACCGATAGCAAAACGCCGTCTCCCGAGCCTGTGCGCCAACCCGAGCACCCTCTTTTGTTCACTCCGGTGAAGCCTATGAAGTTTGGCTAAACTACGGAGCTGCTAATCCCATTCGTGCGGTTTCGATCTGAACGCATGTCAAGAATATAGAGAAAATGACGCGAGACCTCTCCATTTTTTTTGCGTGCCCTCACTGATTTCGTTCTAAATCTAGAACACACGGGGTGCGCCGTAAATCCTGTAAGAAATTGTTTTGAAAGCGCTTAGGAATAGCCGTCTATCATATCGGACACATTTTGCTCCTTTTTTACACCATGCATTCCTCTTCCGACGCAGAAGAAGGAGAGGACTGAGGCCGGCATTTAACCGCTCACATCGGCCCGACACTTGCAACAACTATAAAGGAATGCCCCACAGGGGCCGGATCAATACACCAGACATCATTTCATTCGGAGGTTTCTTATGAAAACAACGCTTTTTACACCTGTCCGTATGCTGGGGTTTCCGGCACTACTGCTCCTATTGGTCTCACTACCGCTTCGTGCCGGTGAGGTGTTCGGGTACATCATGGATGCCGACGGAAATCCCGTTCAGGGCGTTTCTGTCGCCATCGTGTGCGGAGAAAACCAAAACCATGAGGCAACGGCGACAACCGATAAGGAAGGAATGTACAGTCTGTATGTGGACTACCGTGGAGAGTGCAACCTTCTGGTCGGGGAGACGCCCTTTGTTATAGAAGTCCTTAATGATCCGGTCGAATACAGCTTCACGCAATGATCGGTCACCTTTAGGCGAGGAGCTGAGGGTAATTCATATAACTGTTATTCCTTAAAGCCAAGTTTCGCATGACTTGCGTAAGTCATAAGAAAAAGGGGGCAGCGACTTTACCAAGTACCATCAAAGCAAAGTATCGCTTGCGTACTTATGTCCTTTCCGGTTTGTATGATGATTTCTATACTCCGAATGCACGGCGATACGTTTCATTAGCAAATCCTGACCAGTAATTTTCTGTTTACGCCGAGCGCGGATACCGGGGTAGGTAGGCTTTTCAGCCGTCGAGACGTAGTACAACCCCGGATCCACGGAACGCGTGTCTTCGCAAGGCCTGCGCACTTACACATCGTGCATCCTTGTTCTGCGCTTCGGCGGCGCACAGTCCTTACTTCGGGATCTCCGCGCTCGGCGTCAACAAAGAAAATGGAGTTTCGGATACTCGCCTCCGCTCAGTCACCGAAGGTCAACCAGATAGTAACAAATAAGGCAATAGAAAAAAGTGGACCTGTCGGAAAAACATTCTGGTGACTCTATCACTCCTCCTCCACCGCCTCAAGCAGCATCTCCTTGTCATCGGACGTCAAAGCCTCCAAATGTTTCGAAATCCTCTCCACCGGCCAATCCCACCATTTTGCCTTTTGAAGTATCTCAATGATTTCCGAACTGAAGCGTCTTCGGATCTCTTTAGCGGGATTGCCGCCGACAATCGTATATGGCTCCACATCCTTAACAACAACCGATTTGGCGGCGATTATGGCGCCGTTACCGATTTTGACGCCCGGCATAATGGTCGAATCATAGCCGATCCACACATCATTGCCGACAATCGTATCGCCTTTGTAGGGAAGGTCTTCGTCCCGGGGCATGACCCTTTCCCATCCATTTCCGAAAATCTGGAACGGATAGCTCGAGAAGCTTTTCAGTTTATGATTGGCTCCATTCATGATGAACTTCACATCCCGCGCAATGGCGCAGAAACTCCCAATAATGAGCTTGTCTTCCATGAATGGAAAGAAATACAGGACATTCCGCTCAAAATCCTCTGAATTCACGGGATCGTCGTAGTAGGTATAATCACCTACTATGATTTGCGGGTTTTTCACCACGTTTTTCAGGAAAACAACTTGCTCGAACCCTTTCATCGGGTGTTTTTCTTCGGGGCTTGGTCCAAACGTAGTACACCTCACTATTTTTTCATCATTCTACAGTAATCTACCGAGGCCTCTTTGGGTTGCCCGTTCGCCTGTGCCGCGGGGATTCCTCGGAA
Organism: uncultured Fibrobacterota bacterium; assembly: GCA_964513105.1. GTDB lineage: Bacteria > Fibrobacterota > Chitinivibrionia > Chitinivibrionales > CAYFVL01 > CAYFVL01. The sequence goes on along the minus strand of CAZEMW010000004.1, from coordinate 11,440 downwards.
AACCGGGGCTGCGCAGCTCACTACCTTCCGGCCGCTGAGCTTGTCGAAGCGGCCGTTTTGTCGGTCGGCTTCCGTTTTCTCGGGGATCTCCATCCTGACAAGTATCAGTCGGCAGGACGCAAAAAGCCTATGATGGCGCCAAGCATCGCTCCATAGCTCATACTATCCAACCTGACCTCACGCTTATCACCGTCCACGCCGGAGACAACCCATTCTCCCTCATTATCCCGGAATACGGTCGACCAGATTCTGGAAAGGAAGAGGGAAGAAACCATTGCCCACCTCAGTGGCCTGTTTTTTTATGTGCCTCCCGATGCACACTCGTCTTCCTCGTAATGGAGGATCGACCGGATTCAGGGTCGTGTTTTTTAATGAAAAATACCCCCGCGGGTACTCGTACGGTTTCCCGGTAAGAGAGTTTGCGTCCCAGACAGTCGAAATACGTTACTCCCATTTTCGATGCCGGCTTGTTTCTCCGGTGAATCGGGACCGCTGCCGTGTAATTCTCGGGAATGATCTCGATCCATGCAACGGAAGGGTCCTCCGAGGAACTCTCGTCGCGGACGAACGATACCTCAAGGATATCGTTCTGAAGATTCACCTCGGTTGATTTCACGAAGGCGGTCTTCGCCCCGGCCTGTGCATAGACATCAAGATTGTCAAGCCACTTTTCACCTTGGGCAAAAACATCGAGCACTCGTTCACCTTCGTCTTTCGACCACATATCGGCGAATCCTAGACTTACAGTGTATGCACCCCGTTTCAGAGGAATCCTGTAGTAGACCGTGTCGGCACGAGCGAGCATCTGGTTGCTATAGAGATAATCGTCTTCGGTGCCTTCCACGTCCTTGTCGGAATCATTTGAGCGGATTTTCTTTGACTCGTGACCCCATGTTCCTTCCTCAAATCGCTGATCGTACAGCCATTCACGACCTTCCGAGTCTACCCAGTCGTCCTGGCTTTGGCAGTCGATTCGCAGCGGTTTGTCGGGGTCGGGACCGACCACCACTTTTGCTTCACGCCAGTACCGTGCGCGCCAACGGTCCATGGCTTCGGCACGAAGATTGAAAACATGTGGCTTATCTAGTGTCAGGTCGGCCGTGGTTGTCCAGGAACTCTGATCATGAGTTTGCACCAGTTCGGGATCGTTTCGACCATAGTTATAATCTGTAAACCACTCTACCTGCAGAGCAAACGGCAGCGAACTGTCGTCGGAGTCTTCAGCGTCTTCATCTACCACAACCGCTTGCCCGGAAACGGTTTGTCCGGCAAGAACACGGCTGGGTTCGACGGTCAACTGAGTGATTGACGGGGGAATGTTTGAGAGGATTTCTCCGTTTTCGTCAAACTGTGCCACGGGTACGGACGCATCCCCGAAATACGTTATCGATCCAATTCCGTAGATTCGGGCAATATTGATCTTATCGTGCATTATCATCGCTCGTCCGAAACTTTCACCTCGGGCTAGTTTGCTCAAGAACTTTGTGGTCACACGGTCGGTCGATGCGATTCCAGGGCATCCCCCGGTAATCGACGCGCCCAGGGAAAGGACGTTTCCTCCCCCGCGGGTTACGAGATGATGGTTCATAATTCCTCCGAACGATCCGGAATGGCAGGAACTGATTGTAGCGAAGTGGATCTGAAACCCCATATGCATCACTTGGCCGACTCCCATGCCGGCGTAATTATTATTGTTCCCGTGTGATATCTCATTCATGTAACCCCCACTCTTAAGCAGGCAGTCCATGCCTTTCGGAAGGTCTTTTCTGTCCGGCAAGAAACGATGCGACTCTTCGCCAACCTCCGCGTTTTCCCAAATGACTTTCAACGGTTCGGGATCGACCGCGCCGAAGTCCTTGCCGTAGGAATAGGTGACATTTCGGTATCTGAGTTGGCCGGTTCGGTAGTAATGGTTGGCGTCCAGTGCCCGTTTCAGAAGATCATACTTATTTCCGAACCTTTCATTCTCAATGGTGATTCTGCTGCACCATATCTCAAAATCGCCGTTTGCATACCCTCCGTAGTCCCCGTGCAGAAGCATGTAGGGTGTTTCGGTGTATGTTCCCGTTGCGGTGTATGAACGCGGAACGTTTCCCACCAGCAGAGCGCCGTCGAGAAATGCACCTGGCTTTTCGTATTCCTGTTTGATTCGTTTATGGATCTCGAGCTCATCTTGCTCATCGGTTACCCGGAAGACGACGGAGTATCCCTCCGACTCAAGGTCACCCTTCAGCCGATCGACCTCCATGGTACACTCCTGGTACGCCTCGCTTTCGACGATCAGGATTATCGATCTACCGTCACGCTCCCGAGGTCCCTGAACAAGGATGCGAACAGTGCCTACGCCGGACTCTCCATTCCCGTCGGTGACCTTCCAGGTCAATGAATCCAGACCTTCAAACCCGGCGTCGGGAACGTATTTGAATGCCAGAGGCTTCGGTGGTCGGTACGGCGTTTCAGGATAGTCCTCGATCGAAGCCCTGCCGTTTGAGGGTTGTGAAAGAATCTGAAAAGCGGGCCCGTTGAACAGCCTCTCCCCTTCATACCGAAACGTATGAAGAATGGAATCATTGGTGTGGCAGATTGTTGTCTGGTCGAGCGCCTTGGGCGATTGGGCGTCGGTACGGATAACACCCGTAACCAGAATTGTCGAAATCAGGGCTGCGGAAAATTTCATTACAGCATCCTTTTTGGGAAATGAACAAGCGAAAGTGTTCCCAGGCTATCACTCCGACACGAACGTCGTAGATAGGCGAAGAGAGAGTCCGTTATGGCCGGGTACCTGTCCGAAAACTACCGAAAATGTCCCGATTCGATTCGGGAAAGGTATCCATTTGCGACCTGATTGGCAAGTTCACTTCGTCCCGCCGGGCCAGATGAGTACGGTGCCTTTCGATTCCGCGCAATAAATGGATGTTCTTCGGATTGTCACTAAATAAGATAATGAATTGCTAAGGTTGGTGCCCCTCGAAAATGCATATGAAGAATTGGGTGTTGGCAGGCCTCATCTTGAGTTCGGCATCGTTCCGGTTCCTTGGGGGCGGAAATATCCTGCGAGAGGTCGGGCCGAGAGCCTCGGCGAATTCCTACGGTGTCTGCTCAATCTACTTTGGTCACAATAGTGTTTCGATCCGCGCGATTTTCGATCGGGTCAGTCCGGAAGCCGTTGAGGCTCATGAATTCTAATCCCTCGAACCGGACAACAGATTTTCCGGGTAACCGTACTTGCCCATCAATACCGTCCTGGTGAGAGTACCCCCGTGTCGAGTAACTACAATGCTTGTGGCTTTCGTCCGGAGATGAGGGCTGCCGTCCGGTTTACCGGGCATCCGCTGAAACAGGCGGCCGGCAATTGTGTAACATTTGACGGCCTCCGATTTAGTCGAATACACGGGGTGCCGTGCAATGCGGGAACGTACAATGGACGACTTCCTGTAATTCAGAGCAAATACCCGTGCGTCCCAGCGCTCAAGACGGAATGATACCGATGCGTTGACCGTTGGTCACGGAAAGGGCGAAAGTCTCGTCGTACGGATCTTTAAACGCATCGCGCAGGGAATAGGTGCCGTCCTCAATGCCGGAAAGGGTAATCGTGACTTCCTCCTCGACCGCCTGCTGATCGTCCCAGTCTTTGCGGGCCACAAGAATGACCAGATCGCCGTTGCGGTCGAAAAATGAAAAGCCCCGGGCGTTACCGCTGAGAGTCAAAGGGCCGTCGAGTTTTCTGAACCACACGGCGAACTGACGCGCCCACCAGTCGGTCCATGCGTTGCGGTGGTTTTTGAGTATTGACTCAGCCCGCTCAGGATCGGTGCCGGTCAGGCTGATGCCGGTTTGCGATTCGAATGCACCCATGATTTCGGGATGAAAATCGATCTTCCTGACACCGGGACGGCGCAGGAGGCAGAATCCGTCGGCCATGGAGATACCGCGAAAACCGGTCTTGACACATAAGTCGACCAGTTTGGCAGCCATCCAGTCTCCCCAGTTTCCGTCGGAAGGCATTCCCGGCAGTATATCGCTCTGATGTATCGGCTGGGGGAGGGTTATGTAGCCCATCTCGAGATTATTCCACGACCAAATCGTGCCGTCTTCGAGACGTGCCCAGTACTCGTCCTTGCGGGCCATGGTCCAGTCCGCCCATTTTCGCATTGCAGGATCGTCGTCGAAATCGCCGTCGACCGCCAGTTGAAAGGTGTTGTTCCACGCGAAAAGCTGAAACATCGGATGAATACCCTTATCCTTGAGCTTTTGACATCGTCCTCGGCTCTTTTCCTGCTCGGCGGCCGCCCCCAATTCGTCTGCTTTGATCTCCTTACGGTTTCAGATATCCTGAATTCCCCATCACTAACGCAAATACATTCGACACAATAAAGATAATCTCAATGTCCGGCAAAGATCACTTCAGTTTATAGCGAAAAAGGATTATTGGGAATTAGCAGGGCTTGGGTTTGCATTAGCTAGCCTGCGCAAAGTGAAAACAACCTTCATGGTTCCTATTTGGCTCTTTGTATATTAAACCACATCTCAAGAGAGTATCGTCCCCGAAAAATATCTGAGCGAATCCAGGGAGCTTCCGTGTCTATCACACAGAACAACCAACCGGGAGACTGTATGGTGATTAGAAAACGAGGAATTCTCTACTACGCCCTGAAAATGATGAGCATGGGATTAGGTTCCTTGCTCGGACTGTTTTTCGGCTGCGATAATAGTCACAGGGCTACTCAACCCGAATATGGAGTCCCGTATGCCGAATTCGAATTCAAAGGGACCGTGTGCGCAAAAGAATCAAATCAACCGTTGCCGGGAATCATGGTTACGGTACGCGACTCCCCGGAGGACGAAAACCAATCGCTTTCCGGTTTCACCGATTCATCAGGTAAGTATTCGTTGGAATGCATCGGATACTCCGGACCCTATACCTGGGTACTTAAGGCCCAGGACGTCGACAGTATAAAGAACGGGCTCTTTGTATCAAAAGATACCGTCATTTCGATCTCCGACGACCAGTTGATTGGAGAAGACGGGAATTGGTATCGAGGAAAAGTTGAGAAGACAGTAGATATACATTTAGAAAGCGAAAGCTAAGCAACGATGCAGTTCCCTGGTCTGAAAACCGCGATCGGATTGCGTCTGTTCAGTCTATATCGCTCCATGCAGATTTCTTTGCATGATCTGACCTATCTTTTCTGGGAGTGCACGCTTCGATGCAACCTGAATTGCCGTCATTGCGGCTCAGACTGTCGTAAGGGGTCTGCGGTGCCGGATATGCCGGTAGAAGACTTCCTGCAAGTGCTTGACGAAATTCAGAAGGACCATAATCCTTCGCGGATAATGCTTGCGCTTACCGGTGGCGAGCCGCTGCTCCGAAGGGATCTTGAGCACTGCGGAAGCCAATTCGCTAAGCGTGGATTTCCCTGGGGTATCGTTACAAATGGATTCCTGTTGACCCGCGACCGGCTGGAAGGCCTTCTTGAGGCCGGGATGCGATCGATAACCGTCAGTCTTGACGGCATGGCCGAAAGCCACAACCGGCTACGGGGAAACCAACAATCATTCGATAAAGCCTATGAAGCAATAACCCTGTGCAGCCGTGCCGACGGGTTAAACTTCGATGTGGTCACTTGTGTACATGATAAGAATCTCTTGGAGCTCTCTGAATTGAAAGATACCCTCGTTGGACTGGGTGTCCGAAAGTGGAGACTGTTTACAATCTTCCCCAAAGGACGATCCGAAACCGTCGGAGAGCTGAATCTGGAAAGCAGCAAATTCGTATGTCTCCTTGATTTCATCTCAGCATGTCGGGAAGAAGGTAAGGTTGAGGTGAGTTACGGTTGTGAGGGATTTCTTGGTCCATACGAGGGCAAAGTCCGGAAGGGCTATTTTTTCTGTCGCGCCGGAGTATCTATCGGTTCCGTACTCGCAGACGGGAGTATTTCGGCATGCCCCAGTCTCAGGGATGACTTTGTGCAAGGAAACATCTACACCGATAGTTTTACAGACTGTTGGGAGAACAGATACGCGACAATGAGGGATCGATCATGGGCCCGAACCGGTCCGTGTCGGGATTGTCGGGAATTCAAGTGGTGTAATGGGAATGGTCTACACCTTAGAACCGGGACAGGCAAGGAACTCCTCACTTGTCACCATCAAAAGATTCGGGAAGGCGTAGGCAGGGCTGCCGGCGAACGACAAGATCCGTGGTAGCCGGGGCGGACAAATCGACCTGCAGAGACGTCCCGCCGGACGTCTCTGCAGGTCCTGTGCCGTTACTTTTTCTGCTCCGACTCCATTACCGCCTTGTTACCCTCAAGATACGGATTGACCGTATCGTCGGCATCTTCCACAATTTTGTGGAGCGCATCGATTGATAGATCCGCAATTTCCTCCACGTAGCAGTCGGAAAACTCGGATTTTTTGCCGACGGCAACCGTGGGAATGCCGGCTCGCGAGGATGCCTCTATCGAATCGGCTCGTGATGCTATCCCGACACAGTTCCAGGGTAACGCTTCCATCCACTGAGTGCAGGTGAGGAAGGCCTGCGGGGCGGGAAGCGGAAGGGTGAGGATGGAGTTGTCTATCACCACATCAAACAATTCGGAGAGCCCCAACTGTTTCGCCGTCTCTTTCCCGTTTTCGCAGGTCGCGGCAAGTCCCCGTTTCACTCCTGCTTTGCCCAGAGCTTTCAAAAGATCGGGAATGGCGGAATCGACCATCTCCGGGGATGCTCCGTCGAGCAGATTTCCGCAATTCGCCTTGCCTCCGCAAAGCAGTGAGTCGAGCGAGAAAACAACCCCGTCGAGTGGTTGCTCTTTCCATGAGGGAGTGTATTTTACGGTCAGAGGATTGTTCGGTTCGATAGTCGCGGGTGAACCCAGGACCATCAGTGACACCGATTTCAGTCCGCCGTTGGTGACGGTCAGCGATTCGGGCTGTACGTTTACAAAGACAGGAATACCGTCTTTGAAAAAACGAAATTTCAGGGATTTCCACCACGGGGGCAGGTTGGGTGAAAGCTCCACTCCTTTTGCGGACACAATCAGACCGCCGAATCCCTGGACAACGGTTTTCCAGATGCCTCCCAGGGCCGCGCCGTGATGGCCGTGGCGCGTGTTTGCCATTGAGTCTTCAAGATCAACACCCGCCGCCCAGGTGAAATACTTTCGTGCATCGCGGCTATAGCCAAGTCGCGCGGCGACAAGAGCATGAGTGCACAGAGAAAGCGAGGAGGTGTGCGTGCAGCGAGGAGCGTAGTAGCGATAATTGGCTTCCGACACTTCTCTGGAAAACCGCCATGGTATGGTTTCAAACAACAAGACGGTGTCGGCCTGTTTGGTGATGCCGTCGGAACCTTCTTTCCCCGATGTCGCTTTCGGATCGGCGATCGGCAGTTTTGAATGATCCTGAAACTGTTCAAACACCTGTTTGTCTACCATTGGAACGTACATGTTCCGTGCGACGTCATTCCATCGTTCCCAGTCCTGCTCATCAATGCCGCACCGACGCAGCATGAGTGCTACCGAAGTTTCGTCGAGCTTGCGAAATTGATCGATCAGCGCCTCCGCCCGTTCCAGATAGTCAACGACCGAAATGTTTGTGTAGGCATTGTCGCTTATCGGCTTATGAAGCTGATCGGGGCCACACGCGTTTCTGAAATGGTACCGGCCGTCTTGTTCTTTGGTATACCGAGTCGACCAGAAATTGGCGGTCTCGACGATCACCTCCAGGCCGTAGTCGAGCATGAATGCCGTGTCGCCGGTCATCTGGTAGTAGTGCATGATTCCGTTACCGATATCGAAGGTCACATGCAATTCCATGAGGGCCATTCCACCCAAAGCCGGAGGATCTTCCGCTCCGGTATCGTACTGGTTGCCGGGGTACCGCGCGCCTTTGAAACCCTCCTGAGCGGCAAGTCGCCGAGGGGGATCCAGTCTGAGTGCCCGGTAGAGAACATGGTTTCGGGCCAGTTCGGGAGCCGAGGCTACAAGAAGCGGTAGCTGGAATACGTCCATGTCCCAGAATACGGCCCCGCGATACCAGTCTCCGGTTAGATTCTTCGCGGCGATTGACGAAAATCCTTCATCGGCCGGTGCGGCAATACGCGTACCCCACAGAGCAAACCGGATGCTTTGTTGCGAGCGCGAATCACCGTCAATTTCAATGTCCGCTTTGTCCCAGAAATCGGCCATCGCACGACTATGTGTGCTAAAGCAGAGGTCGTAGTCCAGAGAGGAGATCGAATCCGCACGAACATCGGCGCCGTTGCCGGGGACCCGTCCTTTGGACAGATCATGATCGATTACCGAAAGCTTCTCCAGGACGAATTCCTCGTTAAGTGATCCTCCCGGGATTCGTCGCGAGATAAGCGCGAGTCCGTCCTCAATTGATGTGTCGGGAAGAATCGGGGTTCCACCGGTCTGCTCAATCTCCGCAATAGCGATCGTGCGATGCATCGTTTGTTTTGAGCAGAGAATCGTCTTGATCCTGTTTGCCCCTTCTATCGTCTGACGCTCAATTTCGGCAAGCTTCAATCCATATTCCGAACAACGCGGCCAGCGATCGGCGGAGAAATACTTGGCGCGGGACTGGTAAATGTTGCCGTCGACCCCCATGCACATGTCGACCTTGCCCTTACCGGAAAGGACGGTCACCGTCAGTTTCTGGCAGGCAAGGAAAGGTCTGTCCAAAGAAGCGAATCTCGATTCGACAATTTTGACGAACGTATCTTTGTGGGTAAATATTGCTTCTCTGGTAAGAAGACCACTGTGCATATCCAGAGTTCGATGTGACGATTCGGTTTCCGGCAGCTCTCCGTCAATTCGCACGAATGCGGGAAGCCAGTCGGGAGCGGCGAAATAATACATCACGCCAAGCGGAGCACGGGTGTACACTCCCGATTGATACACTCCCCGAAACGCATCGAATCGCTCTTCGCCGAGCGTTCCGCGCGTGCAGTGTCGGCCGTTCCCCACGCAGAATATAGAGGAATAAAAATCCGGATGCAGTTGAGGGAGTTTGCTTTCTTCGATAAGCCGGGACATTGAAATCTCCTATGATCCATGTTCGAGATCGATCTGAGTTAATCATTACCGGAAGAGACGGTGCGGGATCAAGTGATCCGCAGCCGATCATCCGGATCGCCTGTGCGGAAAATCCCTGCGGGGCCGAATTGGAGAAAAATACGACATGGTCATCCCCCGCTCATTCCATTCAGCATCGTCGAAATGTCGAAAAGCCCACTCAGAGGTCGGTGCTACAGCCATGCAACCCCCTGGTATAGAATGGAAGCAGTCGACACGATTGAAAATGCCGCTGCATTGTGCATACCGGCGCAATGGAGGAGAAGTGCAAACTGGAATATCTTACGGGGAGAGCATGGGGAAATGACCTCACCATCAATCAGATATCCCCGGGGCCGGCTCAAACCTTCAAGGTTCACACTCGCGTGCGCACCTCACCATTGACAACGCGAATTGGTCCAGGTTTCGAAGTCTGCTCACACCAGATGAGCGAAAAGCCACGAAAAACCCTTCGAGATTCCCACAATGGTTTATTTTTTTCATAGGGCGCGCGATTAAGACTCGTGACGCTTGTTCGTCTGACCGTCCGTGGATCTTCTAAACGCTTCAACACAGGAGGAATACATTGAATCACTGCAGACGCCTACACCTTTTCAGAGGGCTTTTCCTGGTATTCGCCTCGATAATTCCGCTTCGGGCCGATGTTTCCTATGAACTTTCGGGTACGGTTCTTGATGAGACCGGTAGTCCGGTTTCCGGTGCTTTGGTTGAGATACTCGGAACTGACCTTTCCTCTTCTACCGACGATGCCGGAGAATTCCTTATCCAGGGCACGGTCGGTGTGTCATCCGTTGAGCACGGTATTGGTTCGCAATCGCGCATCGCGTTTCAGGGCAGGACACTGGTCCTCGATCTTCCCGACGGAGGATCGGATGTTTCTGTTAGCGTACTCAACAGTCGCGGCCGGACAGTTGCCAAGTGTCTTTCCGGGGACTTACCGTCCGGGCGACACACGATTGGGTCGGCTGATATCGCGCGGCTGCCGGGTGGCTTTTACCTGGTGATGGTACGGATGAACGGCCGTGAGATCACTATCCCGCGTATGTATGTCGGCAGTTTGGGATTTGGGAGTTTGGTTGCTTCTCTCTCGGCCGACCGGTATATCACGGCGACCACGGCTCTGGCGAAAGACGCGGCCGGCGACAGCGTGCGGATCATTGCGGACAACCATCAGGAAAAAAGAATGGCCTGCACAACTACCGCCGGAGATCTTGGAACGATAACCCTTTATCGCCGATCTCTGGGGTTCACTACGGCGAATTATCCCGCGGTTGACGGTTCCACGTCGGCGCACCCATTGGCACGAGTGATCGCCTGCTATCTCATGGAGAGTTCCTGGAGCTGGAATGTACATTGGGACGGTACCTATCGGGTGTTCCCTTATTCCGGAAACGAGGAACGCTCCGACAGCATCGCGTATATGACCGACCATCGGGGGACGCACGGGTCGTACGTAAGCTTGATTCAAGACAGCGCGGAGCTGATACTCGTTGCCCGCATGCCCTCGGAGGACGAACTGGCACTGGCGCAGGATAGCGGGGTTGCGCTCGACATTCAGGAGGTTGCACTCGATGCGTTCGTCTTCATTGTGCATGCGGAAAATCAGGTTAACAATCTGGCACTTCAGGATGTGGTCGATATCTATTCGGGGGAGATCACCAACTGGTCGGAAGCCGGCGGGGCGGACACGACAATCAGTCCGTATCAGCGAAATGCGAATTCGGGCAGTCAGGAACTGATGATGTCCCTGGTTATGAAGGACACCCCCATGCTCGAGGTGCCCGATGCCATGGTTCTGGCGGGAATGACCGGCCCGTTTCTCAAGCTTCCTTACGACAGGGCGGGAATCGCCTATACGGTGTATTTCTATAAGGAATACATGGCGGGATCGGATGGGCTGGTGAAAACTATTGGAATTAACGGAGTAGTACCCGAATACGAAACCATTCGCGACAGGGAATATCCGCTGTTCAGCGAAGTATACGTGGTGGTACGTTCCGATGCCGAGGAGGGCGGCGGTGCACGGAGGCTTCGGGACTGGCTGGTGGTGCCCGAAGGGCAGAATGTGGTCAAGCAGAGCGGGTATGTTCCGATCGGGATAGAGTAGATTTTGATCCTTCCATTCCGGCCTGGTTCGTGATTACAGCGGAAAGTCTTCGTGCTCAGTAGTTTCGCCCCCGGGCGCAATGCGGTACTGACACTTGTAACCCCGCAGATTCTCTGCCCAGAACCCCGGGAAGGGTGATCCGCTTGTGGATAGGATAGAGCCGGGGACGTACAAACTTTTATTCATCGAGGACGCAATGAAATCAAGGCCCGTCCATCTAATTGTGCTTGCGACGATATGGCTCATTTTAAGT
>CAZEMW010000003.1:15042-19165 GCA_964513105.1 uncultured Fibrobacterota bacterium | reverse complement strand
GTGCATGACTACTCGGAGGCGCATGGTTTGGAGCACTGTCTCGAGGTCCAGATTCCATTTTTGCAGACCATGCTACAAGACTTTCGGCTGATCCCGATTCTGGTTGGAGGGGTCAACCATCGCAAAGTCGGCGAACTGCTTGAGTCGGTTATCAACGAGTCCACTCTGGTTGTAGTATCGTCGGATTTGTCTCATTATGCCTCACATGACGAGGCTGCAAAAAAGGATGCCGATACTCTGGAAGCGGTTTTGTCCGGAAACAAGAACGCCGGCCTCGATGCCTGCGGGGAAGCACCCATTCGCATTGCGATGGAGCTTGCGAAATCTATGAATTTGAGGCCGCGGCTGCTTGATGCCAGGAATTCCTACGATACGGCACCGCAATACGGATCTCCGGGCCGAGTAGTCGGCTATGCTTCGGTTGTGTATCTTCCGGACAAAGAGGGGACGAAGGGTTCCGGGCGGAGCGAAAAGGGAGAGGTGAGCCAGTCGTCGGGGGAAGGGCTGTCGTCGGAGGACATCTCTTTTTTTTTAAGCCGGGCCCGTGAGGCACTGGAAAGAAGTGTTCGTGGGGAGTCCCTCACTGAGCCGTCTGCGATCCCACCGGTGGGACGGGAGAAACGGGGTTGTTTTGTAACACTGACCAAGGCGGGCCGGCTTCGGGGATGTATCGGGTATCTATCAGGCATAAGACCTCTCTATGAGGCGGTGGCCGACAACGCGCGCAATGCGGCCTTATCCGACCCCCGGTTTCCAAGAGTCGGTGCCGAGGAACTCCCGGATATCAAAATCGAAATCTCTATTCTTACGAATCCGTCTTCTTTGTCGTATCAGAATACCGAGGACCTCCTCGGAACGCTTCGGCCGGGCATCGATGGTGTTATCCTTCGGAAGGGCGCGGCCCAATCCACCTTTCTCCCTCAAGTTTGGGAGCAGTTGCCGGAAAAAGAAACTTTTCTTGAGCACCTGGCACGGAAAGCCGGACTTGCAGGAGATGCCTGGAAAACGGCGGATTTTCAGGTCTACCAGGCTATGCATTTCAAAGAGAAGGGGTAGGAGCCATCGGTAATCGAGTATCGGACGGGGCCATATGCTCTCCTATTGCCTCCGTCCCTTGAGATTTTTCCCCCAGAGGCGTATATTTAATATCTTACTATAAAACGAGTTGTGGGAGTCCCGGCATATTCGGATTATGAACAGGGTATCTAATCAGTATCCGAAAGATTGCATTCTTGTGCACGTTGTCCGGCAGATGGGACTCGTACGACGAAGCCGGGTTTTGGCCGAGTGAAAACCGGCTTGCCCCGGCAGACTCTCGTGCCCTTCTTCTCGACCCCAGGTTCATGCAGTACTCACGAAGAGATTCAGATTGGCGCTAAAACGCTTTGAGGGGTAAAGGTACGGAGGTTTTTGTCGAGATATTACTCATTCTGATGCCCTCTCTGTTTTCCACTTCCGATAATTGGGGCGGATCAGCGGAGACGAGAGGTTGTGGCGCAAACGGGAGCGTGTATGCTTGAGAGCTATCGTGTCGGGAGAATTGTACTTGGTCTGGTAATCACGGCGTGCTGTGGAGTCCCGGGAGTTCGTGCTTCGGTGCCTGAGGAGATATCCAAGCATTTCGGCAATCTGGACACTTCACTGAAGGAGTTGTCCGAAGCACGTGAAATGCGAGTACGAGATATTTCCGAAGCAAATGATCCAATGCAGCAGTACATGGATAGATTCCCTGAGGTGATTGCGGTACTCAGGATCAATTCTACCGGTAAGGTGGTAAACGAGATTGTCCGCAAAGGTCGGCCCGGAAAGAAATTCAGGGATGTGTCGTCTCAGAGCTGGTTCTCGACAGTGCGTGATCTGGATCCATATTATGGGTATCTGGAGACCCGCGGAGAGAAAATGTATCTGTTCTGGAGTTGGCCGATAAAGGTGGAATCGGGACCGGATTTCAGATCCGGCGGTGCCGTGGTGGCGAAGATCAGGCTGAATGAAGCACTCAATTCGGTTCGGGACGAGGCGAAATCGCCTTTTCGGGTACTCGTTGAAAACGATGTTCAGTATTCTCACGACTGGGAAAAGGGAGCCAATTACGAAGAACAGCCGCTGCGGGTAAAGGGATTGCCTGAAGCGGGACTACAATATGTCCCGTCACAAAGAGCAGCCGCACAGAGTACGCCGGCCGAAAAAGAGACAGCATCCGTCCCCGAGACTGAGAAGGAGACGGAGGAAACCGCGACTCAGGGAGAAAAGGCTGCTTCCAAACCCGGAAGACCGGGAGGAATCGCCGGATTGCTCCCGCTTATCGTCGGCTTGATTGCTCTTGTTGCCCTGATCGTACTTTTGGTGTGGTACATCGCTAAACGGCGAAACGATGAGATGGTGCGCCGGTTGGAAGAGGATGAAAGTTCCTCCGGCAGTGGGACCGAATCGTTTGAATACAGCAAGACCGTCGTCATACCAAAAGTTGAAATGAACAAAGCAATGAATGGTGATGATATATCACAGGCATCGGGACCTGCGCCGGCTCCCGGTTCATCTCAATCGGGGTACGGTCCGGCCACTCAGCAGACAGTGTCTCAGCCGATGCAGGCTCAATCCGCACCGAGTGGAGACTACACAAATTATTCGACAGGAACCGGTGATTTTCCCGGGGGGGACAACGTGAATTCAGATCAAGAAATGGAGCGCATCCTGGCTCAGCGTACCGAACAGATACAGCGAGAGGTCTACGACCGAACCCGAAAGGCCTTCATTGATCATATGCGTCATTACAGCGCCGCTATCGACAGGCAAATGGATGCTTTGGCAAGAGTGTCGTCGCAGGCTCAGGGGTACGAGGCCGAGGAGTTGAACAGAATTCGCTTCGAGCTTTCCAGGATTCGTGACGCTATGGAGGGAAAGCCGCAGCAGTAGAGAATTCCACTTTCTACTTCGGTTGAAACTTGGGCAATTGTCGGTCGCCACACTAGCGTCCCGTGTGCAGGGAAGAACGTGTTGCGAATGGTTGGGGAACTGGAAAACCGGGTATTTTGGAAAATAAAAAAAGGCGAGAAATCGCCTTTTTCCTGTTCAGCAAAAAGTGTCGCGTTGCCGCGCGATCTTCCTTGATCTCACTCCACAACCCGGCATCTCCGGAAGTGGACGCTACAGCGCATGCTTTCGCAAGCGTCTGCTGTAGTTTGATCGACGAAGTTTCTCGAGTGCCGCATCCTTGATCTGTCGAACGCGTTCCCGGGTTATGTTGGCGCGCTCACCAATTTCTTCAAGTGTATAGGTAGTTTCCTCGCCGATGCCGAAGTACATTCTGACTACTTTGCGTTCCCGTTCATTGAGCGTGTCCAGCAGTTTATCAATTTGCTGATTCAGTGATATTTGGGTCACGGTATCGTCGGGACGTTCCTGCTCACCGTCGGCCATAATATCGAGAAGGCTTCCGTCACGGCCGCCCGCAAGTGGGGCGTCCAGGGATGCGTGTGTGTTGCCGATTTTCATCGTATCGGCAACTTCCTGTTCGTCGATTCCCAGCTCGTCCGCCAATTCCCGATCATTAGGGAGACGACGAAACTTCTGCTCAAGTCGAGCGCGGGTTTTTCCCACTCGATGGATTGTGGCCACTCGGTTCAACGGCATTTTCACGATTCGGGAATGGTTGGCCAGGCTCTGAAGAATTGCCTGTCGGATCCACCATACGGCATAAGAGATGAATTTAAAATTCTTCTTCTCGTCGAATCGATGTGCTGCCCGAATAAGACCAATGTTGCCCTCGTTAATGAGATCCGAAAGGGGCAATCCCTGGTTCTGGTAATTACGTGCCACGCTCACCACGAAGCGCAAATTGGCCTTTACCAGCTTTTCCAATGCCCTTTGATCTCCCTGCTTGACCCTTTGCGCCAGCTGCACTTCCTCATCCGCTGTAATAAGCTCCTCTTTACCGATATCCTGAAGATACTTATCGAGAGACGCTGTCTCCCGGTTGGTGATAGATTTTGTAATTTTGAGCTGTCTCATCGTCCTCCTTGTATATTGATGTAATAAAATTCAACTTTAAGAGCAGGAAAGCAAAAAAGGGTGACAAAGATACGGAAAAAAAGCAGAAGATACAAATAAATCCAGACCTTTTAAG
>CAZEMW010000003.1:8445-15032 GCA_964513105.1 uncultured Fibrobacterota bacterium | reverse complement strand
GCGGATACGCACTGCAGCCTCGGCTTCTTCTTTGGCCGAGAGGCTCTTGTGCTTTGCAATTTCCTTAAGGTATAACCCGAGAGTACCCTCTTCAGGGGACAACAGATTCAAATCGTTTTTAGCCATATTCTCCCTAATAATGTGGAAAACGAGCGAAACTTAGGAAAATACATTATGGACTTTTGAGGACGACATCCCTTGCCTAAGGTGCTCGACCACCCCTTTAATACGTCTCGGAATCGGCGATATTACGTACCCGGTCTTTTAAAAGGTCTCCACCGACTACCAGAAGTGCATCACTACCAAATATACGGTTATTTCACTCAGTTGGTGACAATATGTTGTACAAATCCGTATATTTTTTTGAAATCAGCCGGTATGCAGGTGTAATTATGCCATTGTTGGGAGGATTAATCATCGTTCATCCATTTCGTAGGTGTGGAAGAAATGGTCGATGGGATCCCACCAGTCTCCCGCGATCGACAAGGCCACCGCCCCCGCAATACCGTCGAGACCGGCTATCGCATCCATATTGGCGCCACCGTCCGGAAGGTTGCGTATGCGCTGCGGTATTGTAGTGTTCACTCGATTCACATCGGCATAGACGGCGAGCAGTCCTGTAAGATCCGACGGAGCATCTATACCTCTTCGGGACAGGAAATAGCGGGAGGTAAGATACATGGAAACAGCGCGGTAGAGCGTCTCCTCAAATCGTGCGAACGGAAGGTGCGTGTATGCCATTGGCCTGAGCTTATCAAGGTGAGGGCAGCCTGCGGTGACCATCACCAGCCCAATGAGAGATCCGAAGCCGATTTCGGCCCGGTCATGTCGATAATAGGACCGTTCTTCGGCAATAACAGTCATGTCGGCTTTCTGATTGAAATCAACTTGGCCGAATGCTTCCATGAGCCGGCAAAGGGCAACGGCGATTGGGCAGTGCATGCGCTGGTTCGTGGTGAATGGGCAATGAGAGCACTGCTTATGCACCAGAAGGGTCCAGTCCGGCAAGTTTTCCTCATCGTCGTACGTAATCGAGGAGAGTGTTCTTCGTTCCAGCGAAACCGGGTACTGAACAGACTGGTCGGAGAACTCGAATCGATAAATGATCTTCTTTGTATTCATGTATATTCTCCCAGACAGAATAGTACTTCAATATTGACTTCTTATTGGTTAGACAATAATTTCGTATGTAACAACGTCTTGGCTCACTGCGTTAAGTAACAGGGTGCACCGATTTTCACGATTAAATCCAGGATGAGAAATATGCGTTCGTTAAACCGCTTAATGTCGGCGAGTGCCGGCTTTTTCATGTTTATTCTTCTGCCTGTCCTTCCGCTGGTCGGGCCTGCGGAAGGGGCGAAAAAGGAAACGCCAACGATTCTCCTTTCCCGACCGGCGGGACCGGAACGCGATGCATGGCTGGGTAACCTTATACAAGCATACATTCATTTTCGGTTTGGGGTAAGTCCCACTTCTCCTCTTGTACCTTTGGACACGCTCTTTTCTCGCGTCTCCAACTTCGATGATTTCGGCGCGATGCTTGGCGAATCCGATTACCGGGATGTCGTGAAGGATTTCGGGGTTTCACTTATCGTGAACCAGAATTTTGCTCTTTCCCAAGACGGAAGTGAAGTAGAGCAACTGATAGAAATTGTGTCGGCAAAGGATGGGAAAATTCTTCACGAGACCGATCGTGCATTCCCTTTGGACATGATCGGTCCCACGATGGATTCGCTCGTATTGTGGGTTTGCAGCAAAGCATCGGTGCAATTACCCGGTTCGGCAAAGCGTTTTTTCTTGATGAATGTGGTCCCTCCAACGACGGAAAAGCAGCAAGTCCTGGGACGTTCCATATCCGCGTGCTGGTCCAATGATCCGATGGTGGCGGGGACTGCCGGCGAGACGCTGATGAAAATGGTTGAGGAAGACCCCCGGTTACTGATGGCTCAGTTCTATGCCGGGAAATGCCTGGGACGGGCGGGAAGAGGCGATCTTGCGCTGAAGCCGTATCGAGAATTGCTGGATGTAGTCCCAACCTATGCGGACGCCTATCCGCCTATTTGTGCCCTTCTTCGTGAAGCAAACGATCCGCGTCAGGCACTGAAATACATCCAGGCGGCCGAGGGGCGCGGTATCGTGAACTCTAAGCTGCAGCTTGAGAAGGCTCTGGCATTGGAGGCGCTGGACGATGATGCGCAGGCGGCAAAGGCGTACGAAGCCGTCTTGTCGTCTGATCCCGAAAATGTTGATGCCCTTCTGTTCTTCGCACAGAAGAACAACAAAGACGGCAACCATGAGGAAGCGATAAAGTACGCCGACAAGTTGCTCGCCATATCCGCAAACAGTGGTCGCGGATACCTGGAGAAGGGACGAGCGTATGTGGCCCTCGGCAAGAAATAGGAAGCCACTCAGACGCTCGAGAAGGCCGTGGAATACATCAAGGAAAGTGCGGAACCGTTTGCGCTCCTCGGCGATATGGCCGTGGAAGCCGGAGATGCCAAAAAGGCAATTCAACACTACCGCACTGTTACGAAACTGGCCCCGAACAGCCTGGATGCCGGACTAAAGCTCGCCGGAGCACTCAAAGAATCCGGCGAGATCGAAGAGGCGACTCAGATTCTCAAGATGATGGAGCCGACTAATCGAAGTGTTGCCGAGATACAGAAGGAACTCGGATTTCTGTATCTTCGGCAGGGCGATAGCTCAAACGCCTTCGTTCATCTTGATCGGTACGCCAAAATAGAGGAAAAAGACGGCCGCGCCCTTCTGAAACTCGCCGATATTTACACAAGCAACAAAGTATACGATCAGGCTCTCTACTACTATCAAAAGGCACTCGAACTTGTCGAAGACAAGACTGAGTGCAAGATGTCCCTGGCCCGGTACTATCTGGCCAGAAAAGATCCGAAATCTGCGATCAAATACCTCAAAGAGGTGCTCAAGGAGTCTCCGGATTACCCTAACCTCCATTTAATGCTTGCCGATGCCTGGTTTGATATGGGAAACCCTCCCAATGCCCTGGAACACTATGAAAAACATCGCGAAAAAACCGGCAAGGCCGACAAGTATGTTCAGCGACGTATCGCACGCCTTACATTTGCATCGGGCGACAAAAAACGAGCACTGGCGGAGTATAAGCGACTCGTTGAAATTGACGGAACCGATCCGAAGACCTTCTTCCGTTTGGCGATACTCAGCATAGAGCTGGAGAACACCGGGGACGGAGAAGCCTACCTGAAGAAGGCGGGGGAGTTCGGGAAGCCGGATCTTGGGGCTTTTGTTGCGGTGGGAGATGCATATCGCACAATTGAGCAGTTCGCATCTGCTGCACGCTACTATCGCAAAGCGGTAGAGATGGACAAAGAACGAGAAGAATTGTGGTTGCGCCTTGTTGAAAGCTACAAGAAGACCAAACAGGACAGCGCACTTGCGGAGTGTTACGTTGAGCTATTCAACCTGAAAGGCGATACGTATAAGTCCCAACTGGCGCAGAGCGGACATATGTTTTTTGAAGCCGGCGCAGAAGAAAAAGCGGTTACGTCATATGAATTGTTTCTTGGGCGGAAATTCAGCGATCCCGAGGTTAATGTAAATCTCGCAAAAATCAAGTTCAACGGCAAAAAGTACAAGGAAGTCGTTCAACTGTTGGAGGGGGTCGAGAAAACCGCTGCCGGGGATCCCGAAACACAGCGGATGCTTGGTATCTCCTATGCCGAATTGGAGCAGTTCAAAAAAGCGGCCGGTCCGCTCTCGGTTGCGCTGGCCGACGGAAAAGGAGACCCACGGCTTGTCGGTCTGGCCGCCAAGGTCCACGATAAGGCCGGGCAGGCCGAGGAGGCCGTGAAATACTACCAACGGCTGTTGAAAATGGAAAAATCCGATGCATCCTCGGACATCGCTTTTCGAATCGGCCGGCTGTACGAAGAGCTCAAGCAGACCTCTGCCGCGGTTACCCGGTATGAAAAGAACGCTGAAGCGTACCCGAAGGAGCTGCGGAATTATGAACGGCTGGTGGAGCTATACCGCAAGGCGGAGGATAAGAAAGGACTGCAGTCCGCGCTTGAGCGCGCAGTCAAGCTTCCCAAAGCGCCGAATTCCATGCTTAAAGGGTTGGCTCAGTTACAGGATACCGGCGGCGATGGGAACGCCCCCCGGGCCGTTCAAACATATCACGCCTATCTTGAGAAAGCTCCGGAGGACGGGGAGGCTTGGTTACGTCTGGGCACCATTCTGTATGAAGAAAAGAAGTATGCGGAGGCGCTGGAACCGCTGGGAAAGGCCTTGAAACTAACCGAAAAGCCATCCGTCGAGCATGTCCTCATGCTTGGGCAAGGGTATAAAATCGTTGGAGAAAAAGAAAAAGACGCAAAGAAGATTTCCCAAGCAGCGGAATTCCTGGCGCAGGCGCACGAGATCACGCCTAAGGATAAAGAAATCCTCGTACAACTGGCTGAATGCAGACGCCGGACCAAGAATACCGATGGGCTCATTGATGCTTTGAGCAAGCTTGCCGAACTGGACCCAAAGAATATCGAAATTCTCGCGGAACTTGGGGGACTGCTGCTGGAGAAAGAAGCGTATGAAAAGGCGGCACAGGTTCTCGAGAAGGTGGCCGTCGGTAAATCCGACGATAAAGAGCTACACCTGAAACTGGCATCGATTTATGAGAAAATGGGGGAACGCAAGAAGCGAGTTGATCATCTTGAAGCCGCACTGAAGATCGGTGGAGACGACCCGCAGATTCAGCTTTCTCTGGCGGGGTATTACTCGGCTGAAGGAGAGAATGAGCGTGCGGCGAAGTTGTTTGAAAAAGCGCTCGCGAAAAAACCGAAAATCGCGAATGCTTACTTTCAGTACGGTATGCTCCTGAACAGGATGGAACAACCTGAAGAAGCATTACGGCAGTTGAAGATTGCTGCTAAGGCGGACCCTGAAAATCTGAACTACGCCCTGACATACTCCAAGACCGCCGAAAAGGCGGGGAGACGAGCCGAAGCGCTCGAGGGCGGTCGGGCGGCATTGGCGGCGGCCTCAAACAATGGAGAGGTTCTGGCATGGCTCGGTAGCCTTTATCATAAAGATGAAAGAACCGATTCAGCCAAAATCCTGCTGAAAGAAGCGCTCAAGATCGACGCGGGATGCGGGGAGTGCTACCGCATTCTGGGAGACATTTACCTGGTCGAGGGAAAGTACGTTCAGGCAATCGAAGCGTATACCGAGGCTGAAGGCAAGATAGAAAAAGATCTCGAGGGAGCTCTTGCCCTGATGCGAGGCCAGGCACACCTCTTAAATGGAGACAATGAGGGAGCTGCCGGGGTCTTCGAGCATTATCTGGAGCGGCATCCCAACGACGATAAAGCCGTGTATTGGATGGTGCACACAAAGGTGCGACAGGAAGATCTCGGCGAAGCCGAAGCGATTCTACGCAAATATGGGAAAGCCGGTGAGGGCAAGAAGTCGGGTTGGATCAATCTTGCGGGCGGAGAATTGAGTGAAGCGAGAGGGAAAATCGACGATGCATTTGTTGCGTACAGTGTGGCAACCCGGGTTCTGCCCGATGTGGCGCAGGGATATGCGGGATGTGGTCGCGTTATGCTGAAACGGAAGAATTACAGTTCCGCGGTCATGTATTTCGGAAATGCTATGGCAAAGGAACCGTACAATGTCGAGTATCTTGCCTATATGGGTGAAGTCTACGAGGCGCAGGGAGAGGCTGAGTCCGCGGTCGCGACCTACTCCGAGGTGATTGAGGTCCAGCCCCGATATACAAATGCGTACTATTCACTTGCTCGACTATACAGTTCTCAGAAACAGCATAAAAAAGCCCTCGAGGTGATTGAGAAGGGACTCGAACGCGACCCCAAAAACCCGAAACTGTTTTTCATCCTGGGACACGTATATCGGGATGCCGACAAACCCCAAGAGGCCATAAAGGCGTATGAAAAGGCTCTGGATGTCGATAAGAAAGCATTCTATGATGCCTACCGACAGATTGGGATGATTTACTACCACAAGCTTGTGGACAATGACAATGCGATGAAGAACTTCAAAAAGTATCGTCGTATGGGGGGAGAGGATCCCTCGGTGAAAACCCTTATGGCGAAAATGGACAAGTAGTCCTTGTCCCGGTGCGTGTTTTCTCGCTCTGGTGAGCGACGACAGTGATCATTTCGGATTGTTCCGGTCCTTCGAAACAGTTGTTTTCGGAGGACCTTTTTTGTTGGATATGCGCTCTGGTCCGCCCTCCACCGTTTTCGGGAATCCGGGGAAAGGTGAGAATCACCAGTCTCGAACTTTTCAGTTTTTTTGGGATGCACGTCCGTATATTTCCGGGTACTCTTTCGCGATTCGATTTGGGCACGGAAAACGGGCTGTCGGGGAGATCTGTGCCCTTAGTCGTTCGTCTTCTCGGGGACTTCTCGACCCTCCTCGCTAAGACGATAGTAGGCGCGAAGGACCTTTTCGTAGTATCGTAGTGAGAGGGGACGATCTCCGTGAATGCTTTCCAGAATGGTTCCCGGTCCCTGGTTGTATGCAAGTATCCCCAGTTTCAGGTCTTTGAACAGGGCAGTCATTCGAGTCAAGTA
>CAZEMW010000003.1:0-8435 GCA_964513105.1 uncultured Fibrobacterota bacterium | reverse complement strand
CGACGCCGAGAGCGACATTTATCTCCGGTACAAGCAGGTCTTCCCTGGATTCCAGGGTTATCCCAAGGTCCTTGGCCACTTCTTTCGCCGTGGCGAACTTTAACTGCATGAGCCCTATGGCGCCACTGTACGCGCCGCTTCGGTATCGTCCCAGAGCATCGGGATCAAAGACGCTCTCAACATAGATGACGGCGAGCAGTAGAAGAGGGTCATACCCGTAGGTGGTACTGCTCTCATGAACCAGTCGCGTGAGCACCCTCACGGTCTCGGAGGGAAGGCGGTCGCCGGTGAATCGGCGAACGACTGTCGCTATAGTCCCTTTTTCGCGAAGGTTGTCCAATGAATGCCGGAGGGCAACCCGCTCTCGTTTCAGCTCTGCAATCCGGCGGCTGTTCCGGGCTATGGTGCGCTCGTTTGTCGAAGCCACGAGCGCAATCGTGCCCAGAGCCAGAAGGAAGTGTCCTACGATGAGGATTCCGGCCAGTTCGGAGACCCATATCTGCCGATGACGAAAACGTATACGTAGCGGGAATCGTCGGAGTCGCATATCGAGCTACTCCGGGAGAGAATCCCGGATCAATCCGAGTTGTTCGAGAGGACGAAGACGTTCCCGCAGGGACTGCATTTCGATTTCGGCGGATTCTTTCCAGGTGTGCAGCTCATTGATTTCCTGCTCTTGCGTGCGGATCGTGCGGTTCTGGAGGCGTATAACAAATCCCAGGGTCAGAAACCAGCCGCATAGTACAAAAAGCAAAAAAACGGCAACGGGGCGCGAGATTCGGACTCCGGTTTTTCTTCGAAGGAGCGCACTCCGTCGGCGGATGTTGCCGAGTATACCACCGGATTTCAAGGATTGAGAATTGGGAGAGATGTCGAAGATTGTTCGATAGCTGAGGAAGGCATTGCTGACGGTCTCATTTCTAAATACGAATTTTAAGAAACCGCCCTTTTCTTTCACTCGGTTCAGCAGGAGGAGGAACATCGGAACCACCTCAGGATCGATTTCGGTTACACCCTCAAGGTCGACGATTATCCCCCGGTTGGCATCATTCAGGAGCCCCGTGATTTTCTCCCGTATATTCGCGATCTGTTCTTTATGAAACGGACCCGAGAGGATAATCCAGGTGGCATCACCACGACCTTCAATGAGAATGTCAAGTGCTTCAGATCTCATTTTCAGGATCCCATTTCGATTTTGATTTCTTCAACGCCAACTTGCCCATCAGAGTCCAGACGGAGTTCTCTCCCAGGGTAACGGGGGAGGATAGTATGAGGCTGGTGCCCTGATACCCCGTTCCTTCGGCCTGAGGTCCTGTGGGGTAGCACCAGACCGTAACCGGTTTTTGCGTACTGAAGTGAAGCTGAACGCCGAACTCTTCATCGATAAGCCGCCAGGCTGTGAGATCTTGCAGTTCGACGGCTTCGGTTTCGGACAAACTGCATCCGAGGTTTCGTCCCCAGGTGAGTTTGGCCTGGTGCGATACCGCCCCGGGTAATGAGAAGTTGAGTTCGCACGCAAAAAGAAACTCGTGTGGTACGACAGACGGGTTTGCCAGCTGGTACACAAAGGAAATCTCCGAAGCGTTCCCGGTAAGGCTGAAGACCTTCTCCATGTGCAGCGGTCTTGGCTTTTTGTTGATTGAGAGAGCTCCCTGGCGACTCAGAATTGCCTTTACGCTTTTCTCGGTTTTCTGGATGGTATAGTCATACGGGCCGGATATAAAATCACCGATTTGCTTCACGTCTCCGGATGCAAATGGCTGAGCTTCGGCAGTCAGGGGGAGAAAATGGTCGGCAAAGCAGGTCCTTGAGTGCGAGGGCACAATGAGGCGGGTAACCTTTTTGGGAGAGGGGTTGTGAGCCGCGCAGATATTTATCAATCGATCCCGGTAGTCAATTTCGAAAACCTGTCCTCCGTTTTTATGATCGATGAATACCCCCAGCGGGTTATTGGAGAGAACGATACTTTTGGTGCCGTTGCGAAGGTACTCTGCTATTCGAATCTGCCCGCCGGTTTTACTGTTCGCAAGTCGCTTCTCAATTGATATAAGTTTTGCATATGTCCAGTGTCGGTCGCGCATCATCCCAAACCCGCTGCCGCGCTTCGGCAGGAACCGGTTAATGTCCTGAGCGAGGAAAAGATTGCGCTGGAGACTGGAAAAATCCTTCTTTACCTCGTGTGCCCGAAGGGATTGCGATACATCCATCATTTTGCGCTGCATGATCCCGATCTGGTCATAGGAATGAAGGTCGGTGAGGAACGTCGTGTCCGGCTCTTCACCACTTCTTCTGAGTGCGAGGCTCGGGGGAATGAACTGAAGCCCCTGGGGGTAAGCCATGCTGAGGTATTCGCTTACGCCTACAAAACGGTACTGTTCGGAAAGTGTTGGTATTGCACGGCCAAGGAGCCGAATCCATTCATATGGATCCCCTTCTTCGGCAATCAGGGGGACAAGGCAGTCGAAAGCCAGAAAACGGGTGGAAGCCGCGGTTTCCGGATCACGTTCGAACGCCTGCGCAATAAACGCCGGAATGTCTTCGGGGTAGTTATTGTGACCAAGCACCGTTGCCGGGAACAAAGGCATTGTGAGTCCGCCGTTTTCGGTTATCCAGTACCCACAGAAATGCCGTGTTTCGGCGGGGAAAAGAGAACGGCACAGGACGGAGTACTGCATCCCGCATTCTCGCAACAGATCCACGCATGAGGGCTCCCAATTGGAAAACGGTGGTACATACCCGCATGGCTTGGAGCCCGTAAGCTCGTAGACAGTCTCAATACCTTCCCGAATATTTGCTTTGGTGAGGTGTCGGGGGGAGAATCCGGCGAACGGCTCCGTGAAACCCGGTAGCAGCCACTCAAGTCGTTCCTCTTTCTGCAGTTCACGAAAGCGCCCAAGCAGGAGTGGGTCCATGTATAGAAGCATGTAGGCGGGTATGGTGATGTTGACTCTGAAGCCCTTTGTGGATTCACACAGGTCGAGCACTTCATGAGCGAATGTAGCTAGGGCCTCACGAATCCGATCCAGGGAAAGGAGCGTGTTCTTGTACGGGTGGAGAATCAGCGAGAGCGCATGGCGTTTCATAACTTAAAGAAGTATATAATCGCAAAGATGCTCAAAGCAAGTCGGCCCTGTTTCACCTCTCTCAAGTTGCTCCAGTGGCTTGCGGCAAGCGCCCCCGACAATTGCGCTCAACTTCAAGCCGTCATGAAATCGGATCACAAATAACCATCTAAAATCGGGAGAATAGGGCATTATTTCGCAGTCTTTTTGGAAATTCTGAGAAAAAGCGTTGTTTTGCTTGTATGGGGATTCCATGATGAATTATTTTCCTACGGTTTATCTGAGCTTGGCGGCTCGATAAGCGTTCTCACACAAGTGTATCAATTGTAACTCGAACGGAGGATGCGGATGCCCAAGTACGTGTATTTTTTTGGCCCGGGTAAGGCTGAAGGTCGCGCAGAGATGAAGAACCTGTTGGGCGGTAAGGGTGCCAACCTGGCTGAGATGTGTAACCTGGGTCTGCCGGTGCCGGCGGGGTTCACCATTACCACCGACTGCTGCACGGATTTTTTCGAGAACAAAATGAAATTTCCGCCTGAAATGGAAGAACAGGTGGAAAAGGCCCTTCGTAAGACCGAGAAGGTCATGGGAATGAAATTCGGTGATCCCGAGAATCCGCTTCTGGTCTCCTGCCGAAGTGGTGCGCGGATGTCGATGCCGGGAATGATGGAAACAGTTCTGAATATCGGTCTGTGTTCAAAGACCATCCCGGGCCTTGTTGAGAAAACCGGTAATGAACGGTTTGTGTACGACTCATACCGTCGTCTGATTATGATGTATTCCGACGTGGTCATGGAGAAATCCGAAGGAGTCGAGCCGGAGGAAGGCAGAGGAATCCGTGTCCAGCTTGAGGAGATCATGGATGAGATCAAGGAGGAAAAGGGATACAAAACTGATCCCGAACTCACCACCGAAGACCTCAAAGAAATCTGTGACAAGTTCAAAGTACGAGTAAAAGAGGTGCTCGGGAAAAAATTCCCCGACGATCCGATGAAGCAGCTCTGGGGTGGTATCGGTGCCGTTTTCAAGAGCTGGAACGGGAAGCGTGCCAAGTCCTATCGCCGCATTGAAGACATCCCCGACGAATGGGGTACCGCCACCAATGTACAGACTATGGTTTTCGGTAACATGGGAGAAGAGAGTGCCACCGGTGTTGCTTTTACCCGCAATCCCGCAACCGGTGAAAACAAGTTCTACGGCGAATGGCTGGTGAACGCTCAGGGTGAAGACGTTGTGGCCGGAACACGGACTCCGTCTCCGCTGAACGAAGAAACCAAAAACGATCAGAACAAGCACCTGCTCTCTCTTGAGAAAGAGAACCCCAAACTGTACAAAGAGCTTGTAGCAATCAGGAACAAACTCGAACGCCACTACAAGGACATGCAGGACCTTGAGTTCACCATTCAGGAGGGAACTCTCTGGATGCTGCAGACGCGTGTCGGTAAGCGTACCGGTACCGCCGCTTTGAACATGGCAATGGAGATGCTCAAAGAGAAGCTTATCACTGAAAGAGACGCGGTGATGAGAATGAAACCCGCACAGCTCGACGAGCTTCTTCACCCGGTTGTCGATCCGGCCGCCGAAAAGAAGGCTAATTTGATCACACGCGGACTTCCGGCGGGACCGGGAGGAGCGGCGGGACAGATCGTGTTCAGCGCCGATGCCGCGGTTGCCTGGGCAAAGACCGGCAAAGAGGTACTGCTTGTTCGTGAAGAAACCAATCCTGAAGACGTTGAGGGAATGCGGGCTGCTTTGGGAATCCTTACCGCCCGTGGCGGTATGACTTCACATGCCGCACTGGTTGCCCGCGGTTGGGGTAAGTGCTGCATCGTTGGTGCCGGTGAGGTCAAAATCAGCTATGCGAACAAAACGCTGACGGTTGGCGGTAAAACCTTCAACGAGGGAGACTGGCTGACACTGAACGGAACAAAGGGAAATGTGTACGAAGGTAAGATCGATATGATCGACGCTACCGAGAACCCGCAGTTCCAGCACTACATGAAGCTTGTTGAGAAGTTCCGTACCATGGGAGTTCGCGCAAACGCCGATACACCCGAAGACGCTCAGGTTGCTCGTGATTTCGGTGCCGAAGGTATTGGTCTTTTCCGCACCGAGCATATGTTCTACGGTGAAGGTGCCGAAGAGCCCTTGTTCCTTCTCCGTAAGATGATCCTGAGTGATTCACAGGAAGAACGTATTGCCGCGCTGAAGGACCTCCAGAACTTCGTTAAACGTGATATCAAGGCTACCTTGCTTGCAATGAATGGTCTGCCGGTCACGGTTCGTCTGCTTGATCCGCCGCTGCATGAGTTCGTACCGCAGGGTGCCGAAAAGCAGAAAGAAATCGCCGATGCGCTGGGGGTTACTGTTGAAGATGTCAAGAAACGCGGCGATGCGCTGCACGAAGTGAACCCGATGATGGGTCATCGTGGTGTGCGACTCGGCGTCAGCTTTCCCGAGATCACCGAGATGCAGATCAGAGCCATTCTGGAAGCGGCTGCGGAGTTGCTCAAAGACAAGAAAAAGCCGCTGCCTGAAATCATGATCCCGGTTACCTGCGACGTCAAAGAACTGAAGCATCAGAAGATTATTTTCGATCGTGTCTATAAAGAGGTCCTTAAGGACTTCGGCATGAGGAAAATAAGCGTACTGGTCGGAACCATGATCGAAATCCCGCGTGCCGCGCTTTTGTGCGACAAAATGGCCGAAGAAGCGGATTTCTTCTCTTTTGGTACAAACGACCTCACGCAGATGGGCTTCGGCTTCAGCCGTGACGATATCGGCGGTTTCATGGGTGAATACCTCGATCAGAAAATCCTCGAAGCCGATCCGTTCCAGACAATCGATCAGGACGGCATTGGTCAATTGGTGGAGATGGGTGTCTCTCGTGGTCGCTCCACGAAGCCGGATCTCAAAGTGGGTGTCTGCGGCGAGCAGGGCGGTGATCCCGCTTCCGTGGATTTCTTCTTTAAGAACAACCTGAACTATGTCAGTTGTTCTCCGTATCGTGTGCCGATTGCGCGCCTCTCGGCGGCACAGGCTTCGATCAAAAGCGAAGATACGGCTAAGAAGACAACCAAGAAAAAGACCGCAAAGAAAACCACGAAGAAAAGCAAGTAGGAGTCGCAGTATTCTATTTGCATGAAAACGTGGCATAGGCAGCAAAGAGCGCGGGGGGGTCCCATGGGGATTCTCCCGCCTTTATTATTTAGTGTCTGTCCGAAAACCACCCGCTCGGTGTCCTTTCGGGTGGAGCGGACAGGCACTATTTGCAGGACATTTGTACCTTTGGCATCCGGAGTGTAACGGTGATTGAGGTCGATCTACATACTCATAGTTTTTTCAGTCGATGCGGCATACATACCCATCTTGAGATGATTACACGGGCAAAAGAACTTGGAATGGCAGGTATTGCCATCACCGACCACGGCCCCCTTCTCGAGCCTCACATGAGCGGACCTTTTTACGATCGCCTCTGGAATCCCGTGGAAGGCATTCGATTTATGAAAGGCATGGAGTGCAATCCCGACGGAGAGGATGGGGAAATTGACCTTCCTCCAGAACGACTTCAGTACCTTGATGTCGTCATTCTTGGGCTTCACTACTCCATACCGAAGGGGTTGGATAGAGAGCGCAATACAAATATCCTGGTACGAGCGATAGAGAAGAACCCCAGCATCGATATCATAGCCCACCCCAATGACCTTAACTACCCGTTGAATTTCTCACGTCTGGCCGCGGTGGCGCGGGATCATGGTGTAGCACTGGAGCTGAATAATTCCAAAACAGCCCTGCAGCGTGTTCCCGACGACGTCACGCGGGAGTTGATAGAAGCCTGCAAAAGTGAAGAGTGCACCATGGCGATCGGAAGTGATGCCCATGCGGTAAACGAATTGGGGCAAGACGGCGCTGTTCGCCCTTTGCTGAAGGAATGCGACTTCCCCGAAGAGCTCATCGTGAACAGTTCAGCCGACAAGGGATTCGCTTTCGTACAGCACCGAGCGAAAAACAAAGTGGGTTAATCAAGACGAACGAGAACTAATCGGGCAGGCCTTCCAGAGGGTATTCACCTTCTTTTCTGTGAATGGCACCCTCGCTTCGGAGTATACTGGAAAAAAGAATGAACCGGTCTATCTGAAATGGTTCGGTGGCAAACAGGCTGTTTCGAACAACGAAGGGGGCGACTTCGTTTGCGGGGGTGCGATCTCGGATGCGGCCCAGGGTCACGTGCGGATGAAACTTTCTGGTCTCCGGAGGAATGCCGACACGCTCAATAGCCCGCTCAATACCGGCGTGCAGTTTCAGTAATTCCGGGTTGGAATCGAGGCCGACCCAAAGAACCTTAGGTTTCTTCCGTGGCGGAAAATAGCCGGCGCCGCGCAACTGCAACGCAAAGGGCGCTACGCAGATCTCGGATAGAACCTCGCTGATCTGTTTGAACTGAGACTCGTCTACCTGACCGATGAATCTGATTGTCAGGTGTATCTGATCGCTCGGTACCCAGCGAACACCCTGAACGCCGAAACAGAGATCGGTCAACTGTTGGACCACTTCGGAAGGAAAATCAAGAGCTACAAAAAGACGATACATGGTTAGAATATATAACTTCGGTCGAAGAAGTGGTTGAAATGCTATTTTATAGAACCTATCCGGTGGACTCTCGACGACGGTCAAGTGCTTCGCCGGATAGTGGGAGTCGTAGCTCTGTCTAGGCGGGATCACCATTTATTTCGGGTATATCGGACCGGATCTTGCTCCACATGTCGTCATCCTGTAACGCACCGAGTTTTTTTCAGGGAAAGGTTGCCGGTATGATACCGATAGTGACGACCTCACAGATGAGAGAGATCGATGCGCGTTCCATACAGGACGATGTCGACATTGGCTTCATGTACATGAGCAGGGCGGCAAAGGGGTTGCTCTCGTCGATACGGGAAATCGTGACGGATACCTCCGCCTTGGTGGGGATCGTATGCGGGAAAGGGAACAACGGAGGAGACGGGTATCTGCTTGGGCGAATGCTCATGGATCAGGGCTTTTCGGTGATATGCTTTGCGTTGTGTCATGAAGAGGATCTCCGGGGAGAAGCCCGTATGGCATACGACGAATATGTAAACGGCGGGGGCAAGGTCCAACTCATTGTCGACCACACCTTCACTGCTCCTGATTTCGATAAATGCGCGGTACTCGTGGACGGCATTTTGGGGACCGGCATAAAAGGAGACCCCAGAGGATTTGCGGCTGATGCAATACGGGCGGTGAACGACTCAGGGATTCCGGTCGTCGCCGTGGATACTGCTTCCGGTGTCAATAGCGACACCGGCGCTGTGGGGGAGCCTGCAGTAAAGGCGCACCGAACCGTTACCATGGGGT
>CAZEMW010000002.1:1618-19955 GCA_964513105.1 uncultured Fibrobacterota bacterium | reverse complement strand
AGTGCAAACGGCCGGCAGGTATGTCGACGTTCTCAGTGTGAACTGCTACACGCACAAACCCGACCGCGCGGCATTTGACGAGTGGTACGCCATGGCGCAGAAGCCGATTCAGATTGGTGAACACCAGCTCTCAAAGTATGGCCCTCGACAGTACCCACCTTTGTGGCCGTCGTTTACCGCGGACGAACGGCGGAAGTACTATCCAATATTTGACAATGCGCTGTTCAGCATGCCCTACGGCGTCGGTAGCCACTGGTTTCAACACGCCGATCAGCATATTACGGGGCGACCCAGTAACGGCGAAAACATGGCAATTGGATGGGTGGACATCACCGACCGTCCACAGCCGGACATGGTGGACGCGGTGCGGGAGATCTGTGCCAACATGTATGCGTGGCATGCGGAATCGAAATAGGGCAACAGGAGCCGTTTTCCGGACGCTTCGCAATGGGGAATCGAGGCGGGTGCTCGGAGACAAAACCACTGCCGTTCGTCGTCGGGACTGAGAACAGAACTGATCTGATAAAACAAGGAGACATACATGGCGCAGAATAAACAGAAGTGGATTGACGAAACCATCGGTCAAATGAATCTCGACCAGAAAGTCGGACAGATGATGGTTTTTGGACTGTGCGGTCCGATAATCACGCCCGACACAATCGAGATGATCACCAAATATCATGTGGGCGGTGTTCGTATCAGTCAAATTTTTCGGGTTATCACGTTGAACAACGACGTGAAGCCCGGCGAGGAGCCGGACCCGATGACCATGAAATCCATGCATCCGCCGACAGGCCTCAATAAAGATTACTCATACCCCAAGGCACCGCCCCGGGCAACAGCCGGTGAATATGCGGCTATGCTCAATACGCTTCGACGGATTTCGCTCGAACGTCAACTCGGTATTCCGGTTCACTTTACGATTGATCAGGAAGGAAGCGGGTCGGACGACATGCTGGGCGGCCAACGCCTTTTTCCCCATCCGATGGGAATATCGAGCTCGGGAGATCCGTCCCTTGCCTATCGTGTCGCAAAGGCGATCGGATTGCAGGCACGTGCGTTGGGCGCCAACATGATTCATTCTCCGGTTCTGGATGTGAATACCAATCCGAAAAACCCGGAGATTGGAACGCGGGCATACGGCGATACGGCGGAAACCGTCACGACCTATGCCCTGGAAAGTCTCAAGGGATTCCTTGAAGCCGGCTTGATACCAACCGGCAAGCATTTCCCCGGACGCGGAGAATCAATGGCCGACGCTCACTGGGGTCTTCCATCGGTGGATCTGGACAAGGACACCCTGTTCGCGAAGCATATTAAGCCCTACACTGAAATGATAGCAGCCGGCTTGCCCGCCATTATGACGGCGCATTCGCTGTATCCGGCTCTTGGTGTTACCGAGAAACCATCGAGCATGACCCGGTCGCTGGTCACCGACTACCTGCGGGGGGAACTCGGGTTCAAGGGCGTGATCACAACCGACAATATGATGATGGGCGGCATTCTCAAGCAGTATGAGATGTCTGAAGCGATTGTGCAGGCACTGATAGCCGGTAACGATCTCATTCTGTGCCGAGACGAAAGCCCGGTACGCATCAAAATCCTTGAGGACGTCAAGAAGGCGGTGCAGGACGGACGCCTTCCGGAAAAGGAAGTGGACGAGAAGCTGCAGCGGATACTCGGTATGCGCTGGGATATGGGGATTGTGGAAAAACCCGAAACCGATCCGCAGGCCGCCGATGAAATGACGCGGGATTCTTTCGTGGTGAATACCGCGGAAGAGGCCGCGGAGAAATCCGTTACCGTTCTTCGCGACAATCAAAACGCTCTTCCCCTGAGAAAGGAAAACAAAATACTCCTGGTCGAGCAGATATTTCCTTCACAAGCATCGCAGAACAATATGTATTCCCACCCGGGGCTGTTGTGGGAAGAAATGCTGCAACATGCTCCGAATGTCGGCCAGATAGAAATTGAGAATATCCCCGGAGATTCGGACCGGGCCAGAATTCGAAGGCGCCTTGAATCGGATGATTTCGACATTATAGTGACGACAAATTACTATTATCATAAGGCCGCGGCAGCTATTGGCGATATCGTACGGGAGCTTATGCAGACCGGCAAACCGGTGGTGGTGGTTACCAATACCCCCTACGAGTTCGGGGCTGAGCCCGATTTCCCCTCGGTTGTTGTGTGTTATCAGCCGGGCGGACGTGAACACATGAAAGCAGTGGCGAATATGCTTTTCGGGAAAGTGAAATCGACGGGAAAGCCGCCGGTTGCACTTTCATGATGGTATTGACCGGTTCCTTCCCGGGCTCTGATCGCGGTGGGACCGGCCGCATGACACGATATATCTCAAAACACAGGGGTCGGAACTGCTACGCCGAAAGCCGGTTTTGAAAGCCGATAGTAACTCCCCCTCCCGGGAGAAATGGAAGGGGCTTTTCTAAAGCCGAAAAAACCGGCGTATATTACGGTATAAAGTTGTTCATATCGGAAACGTCCAAATATCCTCTTATCCTGTTTCCCGGCAAAAGTTTATATGAAAGAAAAAGCCTCTCCGATCAATATCATCTGGCTGTTCATGATTGTTGCGGCAACGGTTACCGCCGCGTACACCGGCAAGATGCAGGCGGTCACCGATGCCTCTCTTGATTCGGCAAAAAGCGCGGTGACGCTTGTTATCGGGCTTATCGGTCCCATGGCGCTCTGGCTTGGCATCATGCGAGTAGTTGAGCAGGCAGGGGCTCTGCACGGGGTAGCTCGTGCCATCCGGCCCCTGACGGTGCGGTTGTTCCCCGACGTTCCCCCGGACCACCCCGCCATGTCCGCCATGATTATGAATTTTGCCGCGAACGCGTTGGGCCTGGGCAACGCCGCCACACCAATGGGAATCAAGGCAATGAAGGAACTTGATTCCATAAACACCGAGGACGGCACCGCCACAAACGCTATGTGCCTCTTTCTTGCGATCAACACTTCGAGCATTACGCTTCTCCCCCTGGGAGCCATTACCGTGCGCGCAGCCGCCGGTGCGGACAATCCCGCACTTATCCTGGTTCCTTCGATTCTTGCAACCGGAATATCCACCACCGTGGCAATATTTGCAGCCAAGCTGATGTCTCGAGGTACCACTACCCCGCAACCGGCCCAAAAAACAGATCAGGCCACAACTGAAGAAGCCGAACCCACGGTAAAAACCGCCGCCGATAAAGCCGAAATCGTGCTTCCCGGAATCGTGTCGCGGTTGGTACTACTTCTTCTGATCGCCGCGTTTGGGGGAGCCGTTATCTATCGGATAATGCAGGGAGATGCACCATCACCCGGTAGTCCCGAGTTCATGGCCGGTATTTCCTACTGGCTTCTCCCGATACTTATGTGTGGTCTACTTCTGATCGGCTTTTTCCGGGGAGTAAAGGTATACGAAGGTCTCACCGAAGGGGCAAAAGAGGGATTTACTACCGCGGTTCGAATAATTCCTTTTGTGGTAGCCATTTTTGTGGCGATCGGAATGTTTCGGGCGAGCGGGGCACTTGATTTGCTCAATCAGTTTATACGTCCATTTACCTCATTGATCGGTATGCCGGCCGAGGCCGTTCCGATGGCGCTTATTCGGCCGCTGTCGGGAAGCGGCGCGTTCGGTGTGATGTCGGAGATTGTGTCAAATGCACCGAACAGCTTCACCGCTTTCCTGGTGTCGGTCATGCAGGGATCCACAGAGACCACGTTCTACGTGCTGGCGGTCTACTTCGGAAGTGTCGGTATTCGTCGTACGCGCCACGCTCTTCCGGCCGCGCTGAGCGCCGATGCCGCGGGAATCCTTGCGGCACTGTTCATCAGCCGGCTATTCTGGCGTTAACCCAAGTTTCGCAGCCGATACACGAAACTTGGGTTAATCGCCCGACAGAATTCCAGGCGCCGAGCACTCGGACCACCCGTCATGATTTTCCCGAAAGAGACCGTCGGCCTCCTCGCCCACGGGACACCGTGAACCGGTAGAAATTCGTAATCCGGACTGAACACCTGTTTCGCAGGGAGCAAGCACCTCCTGAAGCACAATGAGATGAATATGAATGACAAACTGTTTTCAGAACCAAAGATCGCCCGATGGATAGAGACCGTACGGGAAAACGGGTGTGCCGTACATGACGTGCAGCCGCTGAGTTTCCTCGAACGGCACAACGGAGAAATCCTCTTCGCACTACTTGAGGCCGATGTCCGAGACGAATCGGGGCGAAAGCTGCCTTCCTGGGTTTTCCTTCGCGGTGATGCCTGTGTCATTGTCCCCTTTATCAGTAATGCGCGAACGGGAGAAGCGCGGTTTCTCATGGTGGAGCAACGAAGGATCGGCAACGGTGGACTCAGCCTCGAATTCCCTGCGGGAATGCTTGACCGGAACGTTGACGACGCACTCGGGGTGGCACAGCGGGAACTTGAGGAAGAGACAGGGCTCCACGTATCAACCGCTGATCTAAAACCTCTCTGGCCTCGCCCCATGTACAGCTCATCGGGTGGAAGCGACGAGGCGATACATTTCTTCGGCTGCTCGACAGTAGTTGATGATGACACCTATCGCTCATTTGAGGGCTCGGTACTTGGTGAGAAGGCAGAGAACGAACATTTGACGGTACGCTTAAGAACTCGTGAAGAAGCCGAACGAGAGATATCTTCTCTGCAGGTACTTCTCGGATTCACGCTCTTTGAGCGAACATTCGGGAAAGAAGGTCGGCAGTGAAGGTAATCAAAGGACGTGAGGCTATTCTCAAAGCATATTCCGGTCCACCGACCGACGAATCGCGGGCAACAATCGGTATGCCCACTGCGGTTTTCTACCCGGAAAACGTTGACGATATAGAAACAGTGGTACGCGATGCCGCCCGGGAGCACAAGGACCTCACGATTATGGGAGGGCGAACCGGCATTACGGCCGGATGCGCACCGTGTGAAGGATCTTATGTACTCTCGTTCGAAAAAATGGACAAAATCCTCCAGGTCGAGTCAGACAACCGTGGGCTCCTTCTTCGATGTGAACCCGGGGTTACCATTGAGCAGATCAAAGCGTTCTGTCTCTCTCCCGAAACAAATATCCCGGGCTCCGAGCGCCTGAGTCCGGGAGAGTGGTTCTACCCTCCCGACCCGACGGAGACCACGGCCCGACTTGGAGGAACAATTGCCACAAACGCTTCGGGCGCACGCTCATTTCGGTTCGGCTCCACCCGGAATCACGTTGAGTCACTCTCCGTCATCACCGCCGAGGGCGATCGGTTGGAAATCAGACGAGGAGAAGCGTTTTTTTCCGGCGACTCGGTAACCATACCCACAAATCAAGGTAATGACATATCCATACCGGCACCCACACATCGAACATCGATATCAAAAGCGGTTTGTGGTTACTACGCGCGCGAAGGTATGGACCTCATCGATCTTTTCATCGGCTCAGAAGGAACACTTGGTGTATTCTGCGAAATCGTAATCCGCCTCTCTCCCTCACCGCATTTCCTGGGCGGATTGAGTTTTTTCGACACAAATGAACATGCATTCTCCTTCGCAGATTTTCTGCGTGCACAAGACCATGTGGCAGCAGTGGAATTTTTCGATCACTCCGCACTTTCGTTTATGCGGGCTCACATGGAAGAGCAGCCGGTACCATTTCCCGAGCTTCCCCTCGATGCCGGAGCGGCATTGTACTGGGAGTACCTGGAAACCGACGATGCTCCATTCGAGGATGTGTTCGAAGGCTGGGAAGCGGCACTAACGGTGAACAATTCCTCATTTGAATCAACATGGAGTGGTTTTGACACATCGGAAATGGACAAGCTGAAGGCGTTTCGACACACGATCCCCGAACTGGTCAACCAGGTCGTTGGTATGCGTAAACGGGAGATCCCTTCCCTCCGGAAAATAGGAACCGATACCGCGGTCCCGGTGGAACGTTTCCCGATAGTGTATCGCGAGTACACGAGCCTGCTTAATCAGTCGAATGTCGAATGGCTTGCGTTCGGTCACCTCGGCGATTGCCACCTGCATTTTAACCTCTTGCCGAAAACCGACGAGGAACTGAATACGGCTTTCTCCCTCTACCGGAAAATGATGCGCATAGCCGTGCGTGAAAACGGTTGCATTTCGGCCGAACATGGTATCGGAAAGATTAAGACGGAGCACCTTGCGGATATGGCCGGCCCCGAGGCCCTGGCTTCGATGAGGCGAGTGAAACAGGCGCTTGATCCGCATTTCCGCCTTAATCGCGGAAATCTGTTCTCTGCAGACGAAGACTGACAGGGGGCTCATGACCCCAGCTTGTGTTCAGGAGGCGTACGATAAAACGCTGGACTGAAGCTGTCCCGGACGACGGTTTCTGTTTATCGCTTCCCGGAAGAACGGTGTCCCGGGCTCAGCTATCCGGTAGTTCATCCTCGTTCGTGTAGACATCGATTATGCTATCGATATTCATCTGTTTTATGAGGTCGAGAAGGCTCTTGTTGGGTTCCAGGATGCAAAGGTCTCCCCCGCGTTCCCGCACCATTTTGAAGCAATTCACCAATACGGAAACGGCTCCGCTGTACAGATATGATGAATCGGTGAAGCTTACCGCAATGTTGTCGAACCCGTTTTTAAGATAGCCCGTAATGAGCGCATTGAGTTCAGTCAGGTCGGAAATCACGTTCATCGGCGATCTGATTTTGACAATTCGGTACTTGCCCCGGTTGTAGACTTCTATTCTCATTGAAAGCTCGGAGTCTTTCCGTGATGATTCCTTTGAGCACATAGTACTGTATCCCCCGGACAAGGCTCGTTCGACAACGAACCGTACGCGTTAAGCAGGAATGGAATTACGTGCGACGCCGTATGGGCAACGCCGACTGAATTGTATCATCGATCGGCCGGGGAAGCAAGAGCGAGATGAGTCGACGCCCCCTCAGGGCGTTTTCTTCCGGAGACGATTCTCACATTCCTCGACCACCGCGCGGAGATGGGGATAGTCATTTCCGCCGCCGAGAATTTCACGAAGTCGTCGTATGCCGACAGGTATGAAATTTTCGTACCAGGGCTTACCCTTGTGCAGCATGAGATTCGCATAGGCCCCAAGTGCCTGCATGCTGCGCTGCAGACCTGCGGTGCGATAGACCTCATCACCTCCGTCGACTCCGCCTTCGGACAAAAACCAGGCTCGAAGTTCCCGACGGTTCTCGGCGGAAAGGGTGTGTATGTAGGGATCGTACAGGAGCGATGCAAGATCGTAGGCGGCGGGCCCCAGACGCGCCCCCTGGTAATCCACAAAGCGAACGCTCCCGTCCTTGAACAGTATATTTTCGGACTGAAAGTCTCTATGAATAGCGACTGATTGGGCCGAAGAAGCGATCTGTGCCATCTGCACTCGCTCCCGATGCCAATGATCCGAAGAGAGCGTGTCGATCCCGAAATACTCACGGACACAATGTACCGAAAAATATTCCGATTCCCACATGAACGTTCCGTAGTCCATGCTCCGCCCGGAAAGGTGGGTTGAGCCAAACACATCGATTCTCTGCCATGCAAGAAGCGCCTTGAGCACCTGTCGATAGTGGTCCATCGTCTGTTCGATCCCACTATCATTTTCGATACACGCCTGCTTTAGAGTACGGTCACCCAGGTCTTCTTCAAGAATCAACCCACGATCGCTATCCGAAGCGTAGATGGTCGGCAATACCGCGGCTTCTTTTCCAAGCTCCTCGTGAATGCCCACGAACCGTGCCCAGTCCGGATCCGACCCGTCCCAGATAACCAGTACATACGATCCACCGTTTTCCGATCTGGACTGCACCCGGAGAAACGACCGCTGTGAACCGGCGCGACCGGCTTCGCCGACAGTCCAGTCCTCGCAGGAGAATTGGGGGAGGTTTTCACACAAGAAATCGAACTGTGCCGGAGATAGAGACTGACTTGCCATCATAGATTGATTTTTCCCCATGGAGTCACCAGTACATCTGAAAGTGACTCTGATTCACGGACAACGGCATCCTGAAATATCACACTTCGACGAAGGGACGCTTTCGAGCCTATGTTTTCCGAATCACACCATACACTTTCTCCAAGTGCATTCACGGCGCCGGCCTTCATCGTGGAGGGATAGCATCGCTTGCCGGGAAGGTCCAGAACGTAGCCTTCGGGAATCGGCACGGCCTGCCGGCCGGAAACCACATCGAAGTGGATTCGCGCCAGCGCCGACGGAGACCCCACATCGTACCATCGGCAATGATCAAGTACGGTTACCCGCACGTCGAAATTCCGCTCGACCGCGCGGCGCCAGACCGGCACAACCGAGAAATCATCATTGCGAACCAGCGAAAGAAACTCTTTTCGGTAAAAGGCAAGACCAATGAAATCAGCTCCTTCGACATCCCCCGACTCATCAATAGGACTATTCGGCAGTCCCGCATAGGTACCGTCTTTTGTTCTTCGCAGTACAGAACCCCGACCAACGGCGGGAGCGGCCACAAGGGTGCAGGTACTTCCCGATTGAAGGAATTGCCGTGCGATTTGAACGGGATCGCAGGAGGATAGTATGTCCACATTCATTACGCAAAAAGTTTCGTCCGATTCCAGAATTTCGCGCGCATGATCGAGTGCTCCTCCGGTTCCTCGAATTGTGTCTTTTTCATGGCTCACTGAAAAGGTTCGAGATTCGACTTCACGAAACGCAAAGACTGAGTCGGCAAGATAGTGCACATTTACCAGCGTTTGCGAAAACGGCGCGCGGTCCAGGGAATCCAGGGCGCGCGCCAACAAGGGTCTGCCGCACACCGGTACCAGCGCCTTGGGCACGTGTTCGGTGAGTGGCCGCAATCGTGTGCCGAATCCGGCGGCAAGTACAAATCCTATCATATACCGGCCTCCGGATAGTGCTTTGCCGATTCCATGAGTTCCGAAACACGGCCATACGAATGTTTCCAGGTTTCCGCAACGTCCGCAATCTCTTCACCGTTCTCGATCGCCTTTCTCAGGGTCTCATCCCCCGACAGAATATCGAACGGCATTTTTTCAGTTTCGTACTCGTAGGGCGGGGGTTTGAACGAGAACTGCTCCGCCCACAGCTCGTGCAGGCCGGTCAGAATGCAGGCCGACGTGGCAACCGACAGGTATGCTCGGGGGGCGGTTACATGAATTTGCAGGCCACCACAGTACTCTCCCGCCCATTTCTGGAAGGTCGGAATAAAACTATGCTCCCGTACTATGCATCCTGAAAGGGGCATTGTGTGAAGCCGTTTCAAAAGCCGTTGGGGATCGATGTACGGTGCCCCGAAAAGCTCAAAGGGACGAGTAGTTCCTCGTCCCTCGGAGGCATTCGTTGCCTCGAACAGCACCATGCCGGGGTACACCACCGCAGTGTCCGGAGTTGGCATGTTGGGCGAAGGGAAAACCCAGGGTAATCCGGTTTCCGCCCACAGAGAATCACGCCACCATCCGTCCATCCACACCACATTCAATTCGGTTTTCTTATAGTAAACATCTCTGAGCAGTATCGCTATTTCACCGATTGTCATGCGGTGGCACAATGGAATGGGGGCGCCACCTACAAAGGAGTGGAAAGAATCGTCAAGTAGTGGACCGTCCTCGGGAAGGGCCGCGATTGGGTTGGGGCGATCCAGAACCCACAACTCAATGCCGTTTTCTTCACACGCCTCCATGCAGAGCTTGAGTGTCCATAAGTAGGTGTACGGGCGAGCCCCCACATCCTGCAGATCGACCAGAAGTGCATCCACTTCCGAAAGCATGTGCGGAGTCGGCTTGCGGGTTTGACCATAGAGGCTGTAGATGGGAACCCCATACCGCGGATGAATGTATCCGCCTTCCCACTCGATCATGTTATCCTGAGTCTGACCGAACAAGCCGTGCTGTGGACCGAACACTGCCCCCGGCCGGGCATCGGGATGCAAAAGAAGCGCATCCAGGATGTGAGAATACGACCGAGAAATCGAAGCCGCATGGCATACTATCCCCAGGCGTTTGCCTCGAAGCGCGCGGGGAAACTTCTCCAGAAATACGTCCAGTCCAAATCGAACCATGAAATTCCTTTCTTAATGAAGCGTCTTTCTCACAGAAACCGCGTATACTCACACCGGTTATTGAGCCGGCTCGCTTTATAGCGGCGATACGACGGACGTGAGGCATCCGGTGTCCCCGGGGCTCAGTCGGGTGAGGAGGACGGTGGTACGCATTTGACCGGAGTATTTGGTGTCACAAACCGCCCGCGAGCCATTGCCGGAAATAGTGTATCACGAGATACGCCATGAAACCGACAGCCGCCACGATAATCGGCTTCGCCCATTTTCGAAGAACGCCGATGACTGCCACGACAAGAGTGATCAGTATAAAGCCGAAAATGCACAGTTCCATACGTCGTAGTAGCCCGGAAATATCCTACCATTTACCCCACCCTGATGCACCGGAAAATACCTCTTCGTGCATCATCCACTATCAGATCGTCTCCTCCTGAGCACTATATTTGCGTGACAATGTGAATTATGGTATTTTAAATAGCTTATCAGTAACTGGGACATCAAAGCGATGAAAGTAGGTGATCAGGTATATGAATGGTATTCGAGTGCGCGAGGACGAACCCTTTGAGAGGGCATTGAAACGCTTTTCAAAGACATGTGAACGTGCCGGTATTCTTTCGGATGTGAAAAAGTACCGACATTACGAGAAGCCGAGCGAAGAGAAAAAGCGAAAACTCAATGCCGCGAAGCGCAAGCGAATGCGCGACGAATCCCGCAAGACTCGTCGGCGCTAACCTGCTTAAGTATCGCATGAGTTCAAGGCCGTTTTCCCCGTGGAAACGGCCTTCTTTGTTCATACCCGACTCGGGGTGATTCACTCATAGAAAACCGCTCAAATCAGATCAATTGTTTTCGGTTTTCCATTTGTTTTCGAAACACTTCAACCGTGACCTTGTTTCTCGAGAAACTTATACCCGATAACAGAGACGGACGTCGCCACATTCAGGGAGTTCTTGAAACCGTACGTGGGGATCTCGATCATCCGATCACAACTATCCAAAACGGTTCGATCCACACCTAGAGCTTCATTTCCGAAGACAATAGCCAATTCTTCAGGATACTGAATCTCATCATAGCGGACGGAATGTGACGTGGTCTCGGCCGCCCACACGGGTATACCACTCTGCTTCAGACACTCCACCGCATCGATTGTTCGTTCATAGTGCTGCCAGGGGACGAAATCTACCGTTCCCAGCGATGTTTTGTCGAGCTTACGGTGAGGGGGATGTGCCGTGTACCCACACAAGATCAACCGACGCACCCGCATGGTATCGGCCAACCGGAATATTGATCCCACATTAAAAGCACTGCGAAGATTATCCAGAACGATCGTGAGGGGGTGTTTGGGAAGCTCTCGGTATTCTTGAGGCGACAGGGCGCTGTCGAACGAGCGTACCTCAAAACTGGTCTCCATGTCTCCGGGATCTCGTGCCATTCCCCTACTTTCTTCTTACGCCGGCAAGGCCGGAAATCTAACAGTGCATTGTCTCTGTAGACTAAGTCTTCGCCATCCCGGGCCGCTCATGCTTCGACTCGGCTCAGCACGAACGGAGAATGCCGGGTGGTCCAAAAATAGCATGTGCCGTTTGGGACCAATCCGCGTCTAACCAAGTGGTCCGGACGGGATTTGTCGGACGGTTGCTCTGTTCCGGCGCGGGTCCGGTTATTGCAGGGGATTTGCAAGGTATTCTCAAGGACTCTGTCCGGTTCGGGACTCATGAACGACGGTAAAGAAACCCACAAAAGGCGGCCGTTATTCGGTACGTGGGTAGAGAACAGCATTGTGATTACCGGAATCAGTATTCTGTTTCTTCTCGTCTTTCCTGTTTCCACCGAGGTCCATAGCACCAGGCGAAATACGAATAGTCCTCCCGGGAGTGTCGACAACTCTCGTCTTTCTTCATTTCCGCCAATCCGAAGCCAGCTTGATCTCGGCTCGTGTGTGGCATGGGCGATTGTCTATTACCAGTATTCACACGAATATGCACTCCTTCGGGGCTGGAACATCTCCGACGGCGACTCATCACGGATTTTTTCTCCGAAATGGGGATATAACCTGACAAATAACGGTGTCGATAACGGTTCTTCTCCGCAGGACGTCTTCCGGCTTCTTCAGGATCATGGTGCCGCCACTCTGGCCGATGTCCCGTACGATACCAACCATCGCGAATGGCCGACATCCCCCGAAATCTGGGAATCCGCCCTTCGCTTTCGAGCCGCCGATACCCGCACCTTCAAACTGGTGGATTCCCGATCGGGTATGAAAACGCTCCGAGCGCTTCTCGATGAGGGACACACGCCGGTGTTCCGGACTAAAATCGGTTCATGGAAATACGGCACAACGGCAGACGATCCCGACGACCCTCACGACGATTCTTTGACCGGGCAGGAAATTGCCTGGTTCATGGACGGTACCAAAGACGGACACGCTCTTGCAATTGTCGGATATAACGATCACGTGTGGGTCGATATCAACCGGAATTCAGCGGTTGACCCTGCGGAAAAAGGAGCGTATCTGGTGGTCAATTCCTGGGGACCGTCTTTCTCCCGCGAGGGCCTGGTTTGGGTCGCGTACGATGCAGTTCGGGCGCGAACAGAGGTAGCGGACTGGTCGCCACCCGGCGGTCGACGAGCTCTGATCATCGGCAGAGAGGTGTATTTGACAACCCCACACCTGGGATATATTCCACGAGTGACGGCAAGAATCACCCCTGTCCACAGTGAAAGAAATCAGATCGGTTTATCTTTCCGTACTTCTCCCGAAATCAAAGGCGTCCGACAGGAGTGGACACCGATTGTATTCGCTCTTCGCGGAGGCGAAGTTGCTTTCGACGGTTCACAAGCGCGAACCGCATCGCCCTTTGTCCTTGATTTGACTCCGATTGCGCTCCCTGAAACCGCCGCAGGCACCTATACTCTCGAAATGAGAGATACTCGCCCCGGTGCGCCTCTCGAAATCACTGATTTTTCGGTTCATTTTGGCGGGGCGGATACTTCCGTCCATTTCCCGGTCCCGCAGTACGTAGAAGATACCGTTCGGTACACCTCTATTACCTTTCAATCAAACAAAACGAATCGGGCCCCAACGGCCAAAATCAGCCCCGTGATTGTAAACGGAAAGACTGCGCCCTGTGCCCTGCGGTTCGACGCCTCTTCCTCGCATGATCCCGACGGCGATTCATTGCTGTTTACCTGGCAATTCGACGACTCTGAATACGCCGGAGGGGAAATCGTAAACCACCTTCTTCCTACGGCAGGATCACACACGGTCCGGCTAACCGTCGGAGACATACACGGTGCACAGTCTTCGGCGACCACGACGTTTGAGCTGGACGGCATGCCGGAGAATGCCCCACCGGAGGTCAATGCCGGCCCCGACCGCTACGGTCACCCAAACAGGGCGATCACCTTGTTCGGAGCCATATCGGACGATAACCTCCTCGGAACCGAACCGACGGTGCGATGGGAAGTTCTGAAAAATCCGGGGGCCATGAGCATCTCAATGCCCGACTCCGTGATCACCGGTTTCGTTGCTTCCGATACGGGAGAATATGTTCTCGCCCTGACGGCCGACGACGGCGATGTGTTTGTTGAAGATTACGTTCAGATTTTCGTTCTCCCGGATGGGCGAAATCTGGCTCCGTTTGTCATGCTGCCCGCAGATACGACAATAGAGCAGGGTACATCATTGCACATTGGGCCACGAATTGAAGACGACGGGTTGCCGAACGGCCGACTTGAGTCGGAATGGGAGTATGTCTGGGGCACCGATGCACCGACCTTTACCGCACCTTACGCCGAAACGACCGAAGTCCAGGCGCTGCAGCCGGGACGACACACGGTCCGATTGAGTGTCACGGACGGAGACCTGTCGACACACGACGACATGAATATCGAAGTTGTGCCGGCCACTCAGTCAATAGAAAAGGTACGATCGGGGCGAGCGTTGTCGGTTCAGGTGTATCGCGTCGGTCGTCACTACATTCGGATTCACTTGAATGGGGACGCCGGGGAGCGAATCAAGAAAGCGTCCATCACCGATATGCGAGGAAGAAGAATTGCGACACTGCACGATATCCAGTCCG
The DNA here is from genome assembly GCA_964513105.1 of uncultured Fibrobacterota bacterium. GTDB lineage: Bacteria > Fibrobacterota > Chitinivibrionia > Chitinivibrionales > CAYFVL01 > CAYFVL01. The sequence continues at coordinate 5,833 of CAZEMW010000002.1, read as the reverse complement.
CAAAATCAGGTCATGGGGTTTTCGCAGTGGAGATTTCACCGGGCGGTTTTATTTTCCGAGCAGAGACCGGCACAAGAGTTTTCACTCAACGGTTCATAATTCATCACTAATGCCGATCGGCGATTGTCGCTGTCGATGAGTCCTCAGGGCCGGATTTCGATGACGGGAACAACGCCTCCGGTCTCCTTTACCGTCCGTCCGCGTAGATCAAAGTACAAAGGGTTCACCGGATAGCGGGAATACCGTTCCGGCAATATTTGAAGCCGGCTTTGGATGGGGGTGTGCGGAGTAGAAAGAGAATGCACAGACAGGTTGTTGTCCCTGGACGGACTAAGCTGCAGCAGAGCATCATAAACAAGATCTGCCAGTACTCTCGCCCCGTCGGCATTAGGATGAATGCCGTCCGTGTAATACTCCGGATGCTGCGAAAACGGGGTATGGATATCGACATACAACAGAGACCGCTCTTCGGCAAGCTTTCGGATAGCAGGCACAATGCTATCGCGGATAGTGAAGCGGTCGATGTAGCCCAGCGCGGAAAATGCTGCTGGAGGAAGGACGGGTAGCACCACGGGATTGCTCTCACTGAGAGGTAACGTATCAAGGAGATCGGCATAGTCTGCCGTGAATGTAGAACAGCTCTTCCAATTATAGTATTTCGAATCGTTGGTTCCCAGAAGCAGGACGACGATGTCCGGGTCGAAATTTCGCGCATTTCTGATATGATTACTATACCATACTGAAATTTCCGCGTGCCGCTGCAGACACATCCCTCCCCGAGCGAATACCCCCACTTTGTATTTGCTTCCAAGCAACCCCTCCAGGACGGCCGGATAGCGTTCGGTGGACGGTGTATCAAGACCGCTTCCCGCAGTGATACTGTTCCCAACGCAGGCAATACGAATCTCTGCCCGAGTCGAAAAAAATGCCCCTGCCACAAACAAGAAAAAGACTGCTGATCTTATGTTAATCTTCACGACAACTCCATCTACCCATTCACCGGCGTACCCGCTCGCATCGGCGGCGGCCGGTAGTATTTATTTTTCAGAAAAGAAGTACCCTGGATGAAACATGGAAAAGTGACATGACTGAGAATGCAAAGAATAGTCCCGATGACATTCGATCTGTTGAGCAAGTCGACTGGGAATCCTGGAGATTTACCGAAGACGCGGTGCTGTGCTTTATTGAAGACGGGGAAAACCTGCTGCTGATTCATAAGAAAACCGGCCTTGGCAAAGGCAAAATCAATGCTCCCGGAGGAAGAATTGAGCCGGGCGAAAAGATGAAGGATGCCGCCGTACGAGAATGTGAGGAGGAAATCGGCATAACCCCATCCGACTTACGACAGGTTGCCGAACTACAGTTTATTTTCACCGACGGATACTCGCTCCGGGGTTTTGTATTCTTCGCGAAGAGTTTCACCGGCACGCTCATCGAGACTCCTGAAGCAAAACCATTCTGGTGTGCCCTGACGAACATTCCATACGATAAAATGTGGGCCGACGACACCCTTTGGCTTCCCAGAGTGCTCCGGGGGGAATCAGTCCTTGGTCGTTTCATATTCGAAGACGATCGCATGCTGTCTCATAGGATTGTGCCGGTTTTTTTCTCTCAAGAAACAAATCAGAGTACCTGACCCACCCCTTTCCACCCACATTCGGACAGCTAAACCACTTCAGCGTACTTCCCTCCGATAAAAAGCCTCCGTCCCGCCGCCATGCACCAATTGATGTCGGACACAACACATACATCGTTCCTTATTCAACCTGAACTGACGCGAAAAAATCGGAATACCGGCTCAAGAGAGGGCCGGGAAGTTCACATAGTGGTGGAATACGGTGAAATTTCAGCATTTTGTGACGATCTTGATCACGGCAAAGTATAGCCCCACACAATGCTATCATTATTGTAGAATTGAAAAGAGCCGTTTTTTCAGGACTTCCGGATCTTTTAAGGGCAAAATGGATTCTCTTCGAAGCAGATTTGCATTCTTCACGATCACCATGATCATTGTAGTCGTCCTGTGCCAAATCGCTCCCGCAATCTGGGCTCTGAATCGGGAACGACGGATCATGAACAGTTGGTTCCGGGACTTCGAGATCAATCAAATGAAGAAAACACTCAGGGAAAGGGTTGAGTCGCTCGAAAAGGTACTTGCTCTGAAACACCAGTCGCTTCTGAAACCAGGTACCGACAAAACTGATATCCGCGAAAAAATGAAGCGATTTGCCGTAAACCTCGTCGATTCGATTCGATTCGACAACGGCATCGGGTACTTCTGGATAACGGAGCAAACCACTCTCTATCCCGTAATGGTGGCACATAGCAAGCTTCCAGGTCTCAACGGAACGCCCCTTGGCCGGCGCAACTACGAAGGCCCTCCCGCCGGTGAGGGTCTGTTTGAGGAGATGCACCGCATCGTGAGGGATTCCGGCGAGGGATTTATCAGCTACGAATGGCCTCACCCCACACTCGAAGACACCGGAAAGAAGATTGCCTTCGTGAAAGGGTTTCCCCGTCTTGGCTGGCTCATAGGAACGGGTGCGTACAGCAGCGACATCGAAAGAACCATATCCGGACTGAGCGCTCCGGCTGCGGCACGAACACGGGAACACATTGTAAAAAGCATCATTCTGTCGGCCGCGGTACTCCTTTTGGGCATCGTCGCCACCATTACCTTCGCGCACCGATTCACCGAAAGACTCCGAATCTTATCAGATACGACGGCAGGCATTCCCGGGGAAAAGCAACGAATAGATGTTCGCATCAGCGAATCGGGGTGCCGTGAAGTCCGGCAATTGGCGCGAAACTTCAATGCAATGCTTCAGCGCCTTGACCAGACATTTGACCAACTGAGAAAAACAAATGAGAAGCTCTTAATTGAGGAGACCAAATACCGGGAAATCTTCGATTCATTGCTCGACATATACTTTCGAACCGATGAAGCCGGTCGAATAAATCTCATAAGTCCTTCGGTGCAGGCCATCCTCGGGTACTCGCCGCAAGAAGTGCTCGGGCGCCCCGCGGAAGAGTTTATCGCCCCCGTCGAAGAACGGGGAGCGATCCGGTCAATTCTCTCATCCACGGGAAGGCTATCGGACATACGGGTTCTACTGCAAACACGGGACGGGAATCGCCTTTGGTGTTCGGTAAACGCGCGTCCCATCTCCAAAGACTCCAGACCCACCAGGGGGCTTGAAGGGATTGTTCGCGATATTGACGGACGAAAGCGGGCGGAGGATGAAGCCGCCGCACAGCGCGCACAGCTTCTTCAGGCCGACAAACTGAAAAGCCTCGGGACACTGGTGTCCGGAGTGGCACATGAGATCAATAACCCCAACAACTACATTCGAATGGGCGCCGACAACCTGGAAATCATGTGGGCGGACATTTCCTCATTCCTGGGACGGCACGCCTGCGGAAAACAGTTCGGTGGAATACCCTGTGATCAGGCGCGAGAGTGGGGCGGACAACTCATTACTGCCGTGCGGGAGGGTTCGGTACGTATTAGCCGCATCGTTTCAGGGCTCAAGGATTTTGCACGCGCCGACAGCGGAAAAGTAAATGCGGCTTTCGACCTCAACAGCGCAGTGCGATCCGCAGAGCAACTGATGGCAACAACAATCAGGCATTCGACCGACAAGTACTTTTCTGAACCCGATACTCAGTTGCCGTTTGTTATGGGAAACCATCAGCAGATTGAACAGGTAGTTGTTAATCTCCTCACAAACGCCTGTCAATCGCTCGAAAACTCCTCAAAGGCGATCTATCTCAAGACCCACCGATGCACCGTCTCGCCGTCGGTAATCCTTGAAGTCACCGATGAAGGCACGGGGATGGATCGGGAAACGCTTCGCCGCGTCTTCGATCCATTTTTCACGACAAAGCAGCCGTCCGAAGGCACCGGTATCGGTCTCTCGGTAACTCACGGAATCATACGCGAGCACGGCGGACACATCGAAATCAATTCGGAACCAAATCAGGGCACCACCGTGCGCATCACTCTTCCGAGTCTCAGCGCGGCAACGGTGCCGGTTCAAAATGGTGAAGAAACATGTCTGAAAAGATCCTGATTGTAGACGATGAAGAACAGGCGCTGCTTGCCTGTCGGGTATCACTTACTTCGGCCGGAATAGACAATGTTGTCATCACGTGTTCCGATCCTCGTTCTGTTTGTGGTATTCTCAAAAATGAACCCATAGGTGTTGTGGTTCT
>CAZEMW010000002.1:0-1608 GCA_964513105.1 uncultured Fibrobacterota bacterium | reverse complement strand
AATCAATACGGAATGCCCCGACGTGCCGGTCGTGATTGCCACGGCGGTAGAAGAGATCTCTTCGGCCGTGGAATGCATGAAACTCGGAGCATTTGATTACCTTACCAAACCCATTTCGCGGGAACGCCTTTCAACCACGGTCCTCAAAGCTATAGAGCATCGGGCAATCCTGCGGGAAAACGGGATTCTTCGAAATCAGCTCGTATCTCCCGAACTTAAGGAGCCGCACCACTTCGCGCACATCATTTCTGAATGTACGCGAATGAAAGGGGTACTGAAGTACGCAGAGGCGGTGGCACAATCGACCTATCCGATCCTTATTCTGGGCGAAACCGGAACCGGTAAAGAGCTGCTGGCCAGGGGTATACATAACGCATCGGCACGGCCCGGTCCTCTTGTGCCGGTCAATATAGCGGGGCTGGACGATACGATGGTATCGGATGCTCTGTTTGGTCATGTTCGGGGGGCCTTTACAGGAGCGGAGTCGGCGCGTAATGGATTTGTGGTATCCGCCGAAGAAGGCACGTTGTTCCTGGATGAGATAGGGGATTTAGGCCCTGAAGCCCAGACGAAACTGTTACGGTTTCTGCAGGAAAAGACATTCTATCCCCTGGGATCGGACCAACCCAGGCGCTCGGATGTCCGAATCATTGCGGCTACAAACAGAAACCTTGAAGAACTGCGCGATTCCGGAGTTTTTCGAGCAGACCTGTACTATCGCCTCACAACGCACCAAATGAGTATTCCTCCTCTTCGCGACCGCATTACCGACGTTCCCCTGCTGGTCGACCATTTTCTCAGGAAAACGGCTCTGCAGCAGCGCAAGCGCATTCCGGCGGTCCCCAAAGAGGTTTTTCAGGTGCTTGGTATGTATTCCTTTCCGGGGAATGTCCGTGAACTCGAGGCGATGATTGCCGATGCGGTGAGCGTGTCCGAATCGGGACGGCTTTCACTGGCACCTTTTGAGCAGCGCACCGGATTCATACGAAAAGAAGCATCCCTTTCGGAGAAAGAGGAGCTCAAAAAACGATCACTGAACTTCCCGGCAGATTTACCCACGCTAAAAGAACTGGAGGCAATGCTTATCGACGAAGCACTTCGACGCGCAGACGGAAACCAGACACTGACTGCAAAGATGCTCGGCATTTCCCGCCAGACACTCAATTCCAGGCTTATGCGAACGAAGCAGCAGTGAACATTCGGCCTGCATCACGGCACCTGAAGGGGACCTGATAAAACAGTGCCGGCTCACCGCGAGTGATGTAGGGCATTGAGTTCTGAGTTCTGGTTGTAGAAAAAACGGCATCTGCCGATATTCGGCATCACCCGTAACTGTCTGAAGATAGGCTGGTTAGTAAAAAACGAGCGTTTTGTGGTGTCAAAATTTCGGCACCCTTACCGCACCTTCGAAATCTTCGTAACACACTGATTCTTATGTGTTTGACGTGCTAAGGGGTACCAGGCACAGACGTTGCAAACTGCGTACGGCAATTCCCGTTTGTGTATAGTGAAAGGAGTTGGCAAGATGATGGATCGTATTTCTCTGGCGTTGAAACTGACCGTGGGATTCGGCATACTGGTCATAGTAGCACTGGTGTTGGGGGTGGT
>CAZEMW010000001.1:0-27822 GCA_964513105.1 uncultured Fibrobacterota bacterium | reverse complement strand
TCAAAGCTTTGGTTATCACCTTGACTATAAAGGGAACGGCACAGGTGACGCAAACTATTTGGAACTGTGGTCCCACAATGGAGACATGCTCTACAGAGCGCATTATTCTACCGGACAGTTCAGAATCCCTGGACTTTTTTCTCGTGGTGTCACGAAAGACGTATCCTACAGCTCAGGTAATCATTCCTTAACAGTAGATAGGAATTATATTGACGTTACGAGCGTTGATAGTGGCGGAGGGACGAGCATTGTATTGGTATCTGAGGATAATACTCGCGGGGATTGGTGTGTGATTGAGAACTCTGCCGGCAACGGTTTCAATATATACCTTGATGGTGGTATTTCTCGGACGATAACCATGCAGGGTTCTGATAAGATGGTGTTCTGCGCCAAAGTGGCCGACGGACAATGGTACGCAGTAAAGATGGCTTGACGGTTGGTTGCTGTGTGATGTGATATACACTAATAAGATGGAGGGAAATGATGAGTGAAATGAAGTTAACTATTAAGCAATGTTTGGACTTGTACGACTTGCCAGATGTTATGGCTCAGGCTGATGTGAAATGCGATTGGCCCACATCGATTGATATCGCCATGAACAAGGAAAGTGTCCGTGCAGTCGCTGAAGGTTTTCGCAATAGTCTGAAGAAACCAAAGCGAGTTCAGGAGTACGAGCAAGCGGTCGAAAAGGCCAGGCTGACACTCAAAGACGCTGCTCTCAAGGAAGAGGTGGAAAAACTGAACATGGTGTATGCGACGGATCTGCTCGATGAGCGATGTCGACAAGAAGGCTTGAATGATGCTCTCACCCAGGAAACTCGGAACGTCAACATCGTACCAATCAAACGGGATGCGTTTAGCGGAGAGGGCAAATTGGTTGCTATAATCGCCTCGCATTTGGCACCGGTATTCGCTGCATGTGATGATGCGCCTGCTAATGATCCGACTCAAAAATCTCGTCGACGGAAGAGCCGGTCATGAACATCGATCTGGAAAATGGTCGGGGCGTAGCGGTTGCTGAAGGTGATGCGCTCGTAACAAAGCTGTATTTGCGGACGCATGTTCCTCGAGGGACGCTTTTTGTTTCCCCGGAGCGCGGGCACCGTTTCCATATGGTTAAGAAGGCGACGCCTGCCGGTGCGGCATTACTGCGAGATTTGATTTTGGAGTCCGTTATCGATCTGCGAACGCGGGGAGATGTTCTGGAGATCGCATGCGAAACTGAAGTCTCGGATTATCCCGGACAAATCGATTTCAAAATCACGGCGATCAGGCCGGATGACAATGTCATAACCTATGAAGACTTCATCGAGGTGGTATAATGGCGACGCCGTCATTTGATGAATTGCTGTCTACTCTACTGACCGACTACCGCAATCAGGCACCGGAGGAAGACGTGTCCGAGGGAACGCTGAATTTCCTTCGATTCGCGTGCGTGGCGTCTGCCATCTGGGGTATGGACAAACGTCGGGAGCGGACCAAGTTTCAAATATGGCCGGATACGGCGGATCGAGAGGAATTGGAACACCATGCTTTTCTCGATGGAATCGTTCGCTCGGAGGGCGAAACTGATGCTTCTCTGCTCTCCCGCCTTTTGGAAACTCGACGAGCACCTGGTCGGGGCGGCAACAAGTACGATTATCCGATATGGGCAAAAGAAAAATCGGTCACAGCCAACTATCAGCATAATCCAACATCGGCAATGCTCTCCGGCACAGGTTTGGGGGCGTTTTCCGCATCGCAGTGCGTGGACGGCAGTGAAGCCACCAAAGCTTTTGATGTAGATACGGCGACTCCCGGAGCCGCTATTGTAATAGATTGCGGAGCCGGAAATCACCGGCAATATGTGAAGTGTGAGTTCTACATGTCTGCTGCCGGGAATACCTCAACATGGACCGTGGAGCACTCAGATGACGATATTGCCTACACGCCAGTCGGAACTGGTTTTGTCGTTGGTGCCGCAGGCTGGAATCCGATGATCTGGACGGCCGACGGTTCTCATCGTTATTGGCGAGCCCGTTTAGAGAATACCCCCGGAGCCGGGGCGGATGTTATGGAAATCCGTTTCTCGGCCGGAGCGGAATATGTCACTGAGGCATTTTGTTTTCCGCTCGCGCAGGGAGTGGGAACTGTAGACAATTATATCCTGAGTTCACTTTCCGACGGTAACCCGTCCGACACGCTTATCGAGGTGGTTCGGGCGCAGGTTCTTGATAAAGCGCCTGCCGATCTCCCATCCGGCAATGTCCGTCTTCTTCGGCCGGAGTTTACGACCCAAACTATCGCGGTCACCGCGCACGGTGATTGCGACCGCGAATCGGCAAAAAGCGATATCATCGCATGGGTGAACTCGCTGGGGCCGGGCGACACTCTGTATCGGACGAAATTGGCGGCGATTTGCATTGATAATGGAGCCGACGGCGCAGATGTCACTACTCCTGCAGGTGACGTTGATCCTGCGGCGACTACCGTGATCCGCACCGACGAAGGAAGTGTGACGGTATCATGATGCATCGTGATGCTCTCCAACTGCTGTTCGCTATCCCTCTGAATGGGATTTCCGATGCCGATTTTTATTCAATCGGATCTGCTCTGGATGCTGCTGAAGCGAGACTGGACACTCTGAAAGCCGACATGTTTGAGGATACCGTCTCTGCAGAATCGATCGGTCGATTTGAGACGGTGTATGGTCTGCAGACTGACACCGGCATGTCGTTGTCGGAACGTCGCAACCGACTGGTTGCACGACGGCAGCAGCGTGGTGGGTGTCATGAGGGGTTCTACGTTTCCCTCGCGTCCGGCCGAGGGTACACGATTACTATTTCGCCACATGTCGGTACGGCTCGATTCACGTTTCAGTTGCCGGCTACATTATACGACGGTGGGTCGTTGTGGAGCTGGACGGTCACGGTGCATGGTGTCGCCGGGCCGGCGACAGATCTGGAAACTCTGCTCAACGATATAAAAAGAGCACATACAGAAATCACGTTTGTTTATCAACCGTAAGGCGGATGCATGGCGAAGACAAGATTCGTAGATGGAAATGATTTTACGCCTCAGTTGGCGAATCGAATATATGGCGGCGGTGATGCTGCCGCATGGCCTGCCGGCACTGTGGTCGAACTCGGGCAGCTTATAGAGGATGGAAACGGCAATTGCTGGAGGTGTATAACCTCTGGTCTCACCGGTGGCTCTGCCCCTTCATGGCCTGGTGCCCCGACCGTACGTCAGCAAATCACCGACGGAGGAGCTGTTTGGGAGCATTATCAGGGCATGTTGTGCGATGGCTTGGATGTCGATGGTAGTCAGCCGAAGGTGCTGCTGACTGGAGCTGCCGAGGTTGCCGGTCAGCTGCCGTTGGCTAATTTGGCATCGCTGAACGCTCTCGCGCGCAATCATATTGCTGGGCTGGAGATGTCTGTAAATGATGTGGACGCATATGATTTAGACATTAACCCGGGAGCAGCAATTGATAGCTCAAATACGCTAATTATGGCGCCGGGAGTTCAGGTTACAAAGCGTATTGATGCCACATGGGCGCCGGGCAACGATGGAGGTTTTCCAAGTGCCGGCGGAAGCGGATTAACCCTGACCAGCGGCACATGGTATCATGTCTTTCTCATCGGGCGCAGTGTTGATGGTGCGGTCGATTTTGGATTTGACAGCAATCTCAATGCTGGGGTGTTGCTCAATGCCGACAACGCAGGAGCCAACAATTTTGACCGTTATAGGCGTATCGGTTCCATATACTATGTGGATGCTACCACGAAGATTCGCAAGTTCGTTCAGTTCGGAGATCGTTTTTGCTGGCAGTCCGGCACCGTTTTGGATGTAAATGGTTTGACGCCCGACGAAGCACCGTCGGTGTCGTCATATTCTTTAAGTGTCCCTGCGGCTCTTTCGGTTGTCGCTCATCTATCGTTGCAGGTTCTGATCTCAAACGGCTCTGTCGATGGTTCTTGGAACCTGAATCTGTACGACGGTGTTTTGGACACTGCTAATGCCGGGGTTAGAATATATCTCGATAAGTTTGTCACGGCAGCTAGTGATTCATATGGACCAGATTACTGGGCACAATTGGATGTACAGACAGAGGATGGTACTATTTCGGCTAAGATTGAAACCGTGTCTGGTAACAGGACAGACGTGACGATCTTTGTTCGCACTCGCGGTTGGACTGATTTGAGAGGAAAGAACGCATAGTATAACCTCAGTTTAATGACAGTTCATACCTGATTCAAGACGGCTTGAATTTTCCTTCAAAGGAGGATTTGGGACCCGTCTTTTCCTATATCTATATTGTTGTCTCAGACTACCCGCGCCAATTTTTCTTAAACTGTGCGCATTTTTGTATTAAACTACGTGTTCGAAATTCTCAAACTATTCGGCGCGTTATAAGAGGATACTGTCTGGGTGGGATACCGCCTGGGGTAAGGGGATACTGTCTGGGGGGATACCGCCTTCGGGCGGTATTTACGTTGGGGGGTTAGGGTTTTTTGAGGAAGTCGGACAGGGTTTTGATCAGTTGTTGGGGCCGACGCAGTTGGCATTGCCACACGATGAGGGTGCGCCAACCCATTGCGTGCAGTCTTTCGATATTCTTTCGATCCCGTTCGACATTTGAGTCGAGTTTCTTTTGCCAGAAAGATTCATTTCCCGCAGGACGGCGCGCGCGAGGGCAATCGGGGTGGCTGTGCCAAAAACAGCCATGAACGAATATGATTTTCCGATGTCTCGGAAGTACGATATCGGGACGACCGGGGAGATCTGTGCGGTTTTTTCGAAATCGATACCCCAAACGATGCACAATTGATCGCACCAATACCTCGGGCCGAGTATCCTTGTTCCGGACACGAGACATTATCCAGCTTCGTTTTTCGCGGTCAAATACGTCCAGAGTCAGCCCTTTTTGTAGCAGGTCGAAAGCAGCACATGCACGAGGTCGGCGATGCGGGCGGCCAGAAGTGGCGGAACGGCATTGCCGATCTGCTTTGCGATCTCGTTCTTGGTCCCCTTGAAAATGAAACTGTCGGGGAAAGATTGAAACCGCGCGGCCTCGCGATGGGTTATGGGACGATGTTGTTCCGGATGAAGATAACGGCCCTTTTCGGGCTTGTAAAATTCGGTACGCATCGTAACGGCGGGACGATTCCACCAGAGACGGCCGAAGAGATCGGTTCCTCCCGAGGTTTTACGGATCCAGCATTGCGGGGTCAGGTGCGGCGCTCGTTTCTGGAGATCAAATCGATTCATTCCTTCCTTCGGTATTGCACGGTACCGTTGTACACTCAACTCTGTTGGAGAACGCCCGAAATGCAGATCCAAAGGTGGTTTGTCGCCTCTGGGTTGAGTTCCCACCGGCGCCGTCAGATCACCAACGGCGTCTCGAACCGTACGCCACGCTTGAGCTCCGGTAAGGTATTCATCAATATTTAGTAAGGTATCCGCAGCGTTGGGGCCGGAGGTCTTTTGGGCTGGATTGAAGTGACTTTTTCGTGGGGGAAAAATGCTTCCCCCCCCCTCAATTTTACTGCCGAGAATGAATGCCCTGATTCGTGTCTGCGGAACCCCATAGTCGGCTGCACACAGTTTTGCCGAAACGACGGAAAATCCTGAAGCCTCGGCGGTTTCGGTGATTTTTTCGTGTTCACGGCTCCCCAGAAGCTGCGGTACGTTCTCTATCACAAAGACCTTTGCACCGCATCGCTCAACCACTTCGAGAAACGGTCGCCACATATCTCGCCGCACATCACCAATTCTCTTTTTGTTCAGAAGACTGAATCCCTGACACGGCGGTCCACCAATAACAACATCCGCACGGGGTATTTTGCGGGAGGACTTGGACAGGATTTCGACAATATCGCCGCATTCGCAATGAGCTCCAAAATTCGCTTGATAGGTGTCTCGACAGTGCGTTTCGAGATCATTTGCCCACACCGGCTCAAAATGGTGTCCAAATGCTCTTGTGAAACCGAGGGTCATACCACCGGCGCCGCAGAAAAGGTCGATCATCCTCCACCGACGGGACGGCTTGCGGAGTCCCCCTTTCATCCGTTCACGGTAGGTTTCTTCATCCGCAAGACGATATTGGACCGCCATTTCCGAGTAAATCGTAACCCCTTCGTTCCCAACGGCACACCGGAAATCTTCTTTGTGCATTATGATCCTTTACCGTTTCTTCAGAATTACGACGCAAGCTGATGCCGATACTCAGTCAAGAAAAGGGGATTAGGCGATTGGTACTGTCAATTAGTGCCTGTCCGGAAACTCGCTTTAGTGCCTCGGCCGAGCGAGAAAGTGACTGGTGAGGCGTCACAAAGAGGCGTATCCGGTGAGATACGGCGATTTGGGACAACAAAGCCAGGCGCTTTCGCAGCCGGTCGAGGCGCTGAATGGGTTTTTCGGACAGGCACTACTTATGGGAAACACCATTTCTTATTCGATCCAGGTTGTTGCACCCAAAACAGCCGGCAGGGGTTTCGTTCTCGGTCTTCCGATGGTTCCCCTGTCGAGAAGAAAGGGCCTGTTCGGGATATTTCCGCCACGGTTGCGCCGAAGTTTAATGATGCCGAATATGCTATGGAATGCGGCATACCCAAGATACCCGAAACCAAAATCGATCGACGATACACCTCTTGCATTCCTGTTGTCGAAAGATATGAGAGAGAGTTCTTCCGGGACATTCAGCCCCGCAGCCTGCATCCACCAGAAGAGATGGTAGGCGGTTTGATCCCGCGGAGCGATCCAGGCAGTTACCTTTTTGTATTTCATCGCCCGGCCAATCACCGGAAGATAATAGTAGGCCGGTTTCCAGCGATTCGCGAGATCCCCTCCGGGAGCAAAACGATGAGCCAGCTTCTCCATTGACGGCGTCAACGGATCCGCCGCTGATGCTTCGACGATATGCAACTTCATGCCCCGTTTTTCTGCGTGCTGCAACAACAGCTCACCCCGTCTTCTGCGCCACCCTTCTTCATCCGTACCCCCCAGAATATACGCAACCTCACGGTGATCGAATGATGCCAGCGAATCCATGGCCGATTCTATGGCTGACTCCTCATGGAAATGACAGCGGGTAAAATTCGAGCTTATCGGCGTCGGGGTATCCGCATCATCAATATGATCGAACCAGACAACAGGACGTTGAAAGGTGAGCATGAAGTCAATCCACTCGCTCAGATTTGGTAGCGTACGGCGGGAATCAACCAGCAATGTTCCCAAAATCCGACTTCCCTGCTCCGCAAAAAGATCCCGTATACTGCCCTTGCCGACGGTACCCGGCGACGGCGGAGCGCCATCCTCCTTTGTAAAGAAGTACCGTAGCTGCACGCCGTATCGAACCACCTCATGTTCAAATGTCGTATAGAATAACCGAGTCCGCTCCGATTCCGCAAGGCTTTCCAGATGCTTAAAATTTGTCTGCAGAATTATTATTATTGGACCATCGGTAGCCGGTCGTATTTTTGAATAACGATGTTCCCGCTCTGGTGGTCCGACTTTCCAGGTTCTACCGGCCTTATGTATGAGGTCCTCTTTGCGAAGCACATCAAAGGCGGCAAGAAGGGTGGTATTGGATACCCGTAGCTCGTTGGTAAGGGCAAGAACTTTCGGCAAATGCCGCCCCGTCTGCCACTCACCGCCGGAAATTTTTCTTCGTAGCGCTTGTGCCACCTCTTCCACCGCACTGCGTCGGTCAAGTTCCACCGGTCGCATCCGGGCCACAATGACCATCGGCCTTCCGCGGCTGAATGAAATAATGCCTTTTTCCCGCAGGATGTGGGCGGCCGAGGCAATCACCGACTCGGCGATGCCGAATTTCCTGGCCAATTCACGCACCGGTGGAAGTCGACTTGAGCCGCACTGCTCGATCGTCTTTTCAATTAGGGCCTGCGCTTCGGCAATTTTCCGTTCTTTCTCACTCATATTATTAATCTTATCGCCCGTCCATGAGGACAGGTACCACTTCTCAACCCCCAACCACAGCCGGTATAGTTTTCGAAGACTCGTCCTGAAATCAGAACTACGGAAGAATTAAGGATCCGGTCTATAGACCATTCGTATGAAAGACACGACCGTTCCTTTTTGGCGGGACCAGTCCTGTTCATTATAGTAATATAATAACAGGTACAAGTCATCCGCACATGTCACGTCTTATATCTTGAGACCGGAATACCGCGCCACACCGTCCAGGATTGCCACAAAATAATGGAAGGATTTATCAGATGAAGAAGAGATGCGACTACCGCACGAGCATGGTGACCATTTTACTCGTGCTGGTGTTCTGCTCTGCAGGATGGACAGTACTCCCACTACCTCATTTCACTCAAGGGACTCTCTCTTCGGCCTCCGATGGGAGACTTGACCTTACCTTTGAGGGTTCGGGTACCGAAATATGGCTGTTCGTCGATGATGGAACTCTGGGAGATGCTATACAGGTTTTTGAATCCGGGCACCCCGTCAAACACGTTCAGACTCGATACGATATTTCCGCCGAGGGAACCACCATTTCAGGGGTGCTGGCTACCGGTCAAAAGGATTTCGATTTCACCGGCACTCTCTCCGGTACAGGTTTTTCCGGCACCTACTCGGGTAGTGCAAGTGGTACGATAAGCGGTAGTCTGGTCTCCTGGAACACCCTTTCCGCCGGCGAAGACGCTTTGGCGGCAACGCAATGGCCGGTTTGGAGCGGGCCAAACCATAACTATACCGCATCGGACGAACGCCTCCTGCTCGACAGGCTTTCAGATGCTCGATTTGTGTGGCGCAGCGAAGAGGCCACCCCAAACAGTCTGGGAAGCATCAGCAGATCCGCAAAGGTATCGGACGAACATCCAATAGGAGGCGGAGGAGCGAGCCCGGTACTTTCCGACGGGCGCGTTTTTCTCAATTACTTCGTTCCTTCCGGCGATGTGTATGATACATCCAAATTATCCAAATTATCGGATGTCCTTGCCCAATATGAGCAGGAGTTCGGCACTCGTGCGGTGGAAGAAGAGAAAAGTAGATGGTTGATCAATGCCGACGACATTCTGGTGTGCCTCGATGCGCAAACTGGTGAACGGCTTTGGAAAACAGTTTTTGCGGAGAAGGGAGTAAACTGGCAGGACCATAAAGGAGGCCCCAACAACAACACGCCGGTGATCGGCAACGGTAGAGTGTACTCTATCGGCTCAACCGGCCGTGTCTATTGTGTCGATGCGACAACCGGTCAAGCGGTCTGGGAAAAGACGGTAGGCCCGTACCATGATAATCTCCGCTCTCAAAAGCTTGAATACTTGAGCCGGAGTGTTGGTGGTACGCCCTTCTTTGGAACCGGACGAGGAGTGGCTACCGCCCCGATCTTTGTAAATGGTGTTGTGGTCTTATTCGATCACAACGGTTCTCTCCGAGGACTCGACGGAGACGACGGAACGCTTCTGTGGGAGTACGAAGGAGTGCTCGAGAACAATCCCGTTGTATGGACGAATGGCGGTACGGAATATGTTGTGACCCTCACTCAGGAATCGATGATATGTCTGAATCCTGCGGACGGGACTAAGATGTGGGAGACACCGTTACTCGGTCCGGTATCACACGGCCCGACAATTCATGGAGATTTCGCAACTCTGTACGTCGGGTCACGGGCACTTGCGATGGTTACCTGTGGACGGCTTTCGCCCGACGGTTTCGAACAATTGTGGACTTCCGGTGAACTGGGAGGACTCAACCACTACTGTCCTCCGCTTATAAACAACGGATATGTATACGCTACCTACAGCACTCAAACCATTTGTCTTGACAAAATGACCGGCGAAGTTCTGAGCGTTGTAGACAACCTGTACGCATCACGCAACGGCCACATGCAAATTGTCGAAGATCGACTTCTTGTACAATACGACGGACGGCACGGTGATGTCGGCATGCATATGCTGGGAGCGCGAGAAAACGATTTTTCCGAAATGGGTTCCGAATGGCATCCTCCGCAGTACGGAACCACTGCATATGCCGATGGATTCATTACCCACCCCTATGTCGATGGGAGGATGTTTATTCGTGGGGGACAGGGAATCTACTGTTATGATTTACGAAGCGAAAACTCGACTCTCAATACCACCATTAGCGCTCCGACGCACGGACACACAATACTTACAACCGACAGCGTCGACATCACAATGGAGGTAACAGGACCCGGTACGGAAGTTACGCTTTTTGTGGACGGAGAAGAAATCTGGAGTGGATCTCCCGGTGATGCGAACACCGGGGTGAAATGGGGGACACCGGTTCGGGGAACACACCGAATCTACGCTTCCGTCCAAGATGCTTCCGGACGAACGAAGTACTCCGAGGTTGTTGGATTAACGGTGAATCAGGCCCCCTGTGAAGCAGAACCGCAACCGGCGTTTTCACCGGACCCCGCCGAAGACTCTCAAGACGCCTCAGTATTCGGCACTCTCTCCTGGAATGCGGACAAAGTGGGCGTCGACGTGGCGACCTCATACATACTGCATTTGGGAACCGATCAGAGTCCTCCGGTACTGGATACCCTCGAAGGGATTGACCAGACCTCCTTCTGGCCGGGTACCCTTGAAGGGAATACGACCTATTACTGGAAGATCGTTTCGTTGAATGAGTGCGGCCGGGCCGAATCTCCACTCTGGAGTTTTACCACCGAAGCATTCACCGGATTTCGGTACCTGCGGTTCCGTCCATTCGGTCGGCAAGGCGGAGGATTGAATGCGCAGGTAAACGAAATTGAATGGAAGGTAGACGGCGAGGCACATCCTCAAAACAAATTGACGGCGAATACTTCGGCCGGAATGAGCGTCACGGCTTCGACCAACAACCAGGAAGCCTATAAGGTGTATGACGGGAAAACATCAACCTACTGGTCGATGACCCCCCCTGCAACCCTAACCCTTGACCTCGGCCCGGACAACGCCATAGTCCCGACTACTGTTCACATGAATTTGTCTTCCCAGGAGGCCCGACGTGTAAATGCCATAGAGTTCTATGGATCTCAGGACGCCCAGACCTGGGTAAAACTGTTCTCCGGTTTCTGGCCCGGCGGGAGTGAGGCCGAACTGCCTCTGCAACCGACGGAACTGGTTGTAGACAGCACTGGTACTCCAACTCGAAACGGATCCGTTGTGGTACCGATTGAGTTTTCGGCCACGGCGGGGAAAAACACCGCAGGACCTGCACTCTATCTCAGGTCGCCGGGCGAAATGGACGTGCAGGTTTGGATTTACGATCTGCGAGGAAGAACTCTGGCGAAATCAATACATACGGTGCACCGTGGCGAAAACGTAGTGGCG
This sequence comes from uncultured Fibrobacterota bacterium, assembly GCA_964513105.1. Classification (GTDB taxonomy): domain Bacteria; phylum Fibrobacterota; class Chitinivibrionia; order Chitinivibrionales; family CAYFVL01; genus CAYFVL01. Next base: position 16,528 of record CAZEMW010000001.1, on the reverse strand, counting down.
CTGAAGGGCTTATCCGCCCACCGTACCCTGCTGTGGAAAATCGAGACCGTACAGGGCATCGTCCTCAAAGGGAGGATATCGACTTTGCAGGTTAAGTAATCGGAACTACATGTACTGAGAATACCGAGTAGCATGGAAACAGAAGCGATTGCATGCTACCTCCCCGTGAAGAAGTTGTCGCTTTTCTCGGATGCCCCGGTATCAACTTTTGCGCCGTTCCACAACGAGTATGAACCTGCCAGTGCTTCGGGCTTGACTCCGAGACGATACAGACGCTGAAGAAGCAACCATTGAATTTGTGTCTGAACGATACCATTGCGCTCGAGACGCCGCGGTTCTACCTTCAAACGCGGATCGATAATCCGTAGCGATAGGAAATTACGATCCAGGCGTTCAGAGAATTCAGATCCTCGAAAAGAGGGACCTCGGCGAAGCCGCCCAGACGCGCAAAAACGTTTCTCCGAACAAAGATGCCGTTATCTCCAAAGAATCGCGTGCAATTGGGGTTTTTGTCCAAATCTCGGATACGGAAATCCAGAATACGACCGACGGTCTTGATGACGGTGGTATGACGCGTAAACTCGTTTGAAAACCCTCCTCCGTCGAACCCCCAGTCAATGATCACACGCTCTATTTCATCAAGGGCCCCCGAAGGCACGCGTACATGACTGAACAGAAACCAGAGAATGTCACCACGTGCATGATCCGCTCCCGGGTTCATCTGCCGTGCACGGTGACACGGTCCGTTTAGCACCCGAACCCTGATCCCGCGGCAATCCCTGGTTAGAATCGGTGCATCCTCCGTCAACAACGAGAATTTCGCAGGGGACCGAACCGTGATGATCGTCAATCGACTGCAGAGCGTCCTGGTGATATTCGGCTTCGTTGTATGCAGGAACAATGATCGATACCATACGAATTGCTCACGTCGTGAAAGAGATTACGATGAATGCCTCCTCACCCCCGAACGATTCCCGTCATAAGGGAGAGCAGCCGGGAAAGGGGTGAATCGGACAGCGAATTCACCGCCGGTTGTCGCAACACGTGAAGCCGGCCGGTTTTGCGCAATACTTCAAACCTTTATCCACCCGTCCGCGTCCGATGAAAAGCGATATCCATGACTGCTCCTCCCACCGTAAGATTTCTCACGACCAGTTCGGGAAGCCACTCGGGAAGTTTCGGATCGACAAAGAGAGTCCCTAATGGGGCAACCGGCTGCATCCCGAGCAAAACCTGGCCGAACAAGCCATATGCAGCGGCATTCCAGACCTGAGGCGCGTTTGCACGAGGATAGGCTCCCGGATGATGATGGGTCCGTCGATCGTACCCGCCAATGCATTCCGGTACCCAGTTGTTGGCCCAAAGCCTGGACAATTCAACATTGTTCTTCACGAGCCGCAGAGCTTGTTCGACAAATCCATAGCGTCGCAACCCCAAAGCAATGGTGGCGTTCTCAACCGGCCAGACGCTACCCAGATGATAGCTCAGTGGATTGTACGACGGGTGTGTCGATGAGAGCGTTCGAATTCCCCACCCGGAATACATGTCGTCGGAAAACAGCATCTCAACCACACGAGGGATTTTGTTTTCTTCTAGTATGCCGGCCGCCAGACAGTGGCCGACATTTGACGTCCGAACACTGATAACCCGTTTTTGAGCGTCAAGCCCAAATCCGATAAACCCCTCACCCTCCAACCAGAAGTCACGGTTGAACCGTTTCTTCAGAAGGCGTGCCTTCTTGAGATATGTCCATCCACGGCTAAACTCTTTCTGAAGAAACGAAAAGAAAGCGGCCGATTGAAGTGCGGCATAGTAGTAGCCCTGCAGTTCACACGTAGCAACCGGTGGCGGCACCAGAGTACCGTCCTCGTATACCACGGCATTTTCACTGTCCTTCCAACCCTGATTTCGCGGCCCGTACCGGGACTCTGTTTTGTATTCCAGATATCCGTCGCCGTCTCGGTCGCCAAAACGCTCCGCCCAATCGAGAATTCTTCGGCATGCCCCCCAATGTTTGCGAACCGTGGACAGTTGTCCGGAGCAAGCGTACAGATAGGCTATCGATATGACATACATGAGCGGTGAGGCATAATCGGCATAATACCGGGAGAACGGTGCGGGGCCTGAGCGGTCTCCCGAACCCATGCGCGCCTGCTGAATAATCCGTCCGGGTTCCTCGTCTCGAACCGGATCAATGCGGTGTCCCTGAATTCTACCAAGCTTTGTCAAGGTATGCTCAAGCATCCGGGCGTTGTCGAACAGGGCGACCATCCAGCTTGCGGTCAAGGAATCCCGGCCGAACAAAAACGGATAGAGTGGATACCCCGCAGTCGGGGCGAGCCATTCATCCGGAGTCCCATGAAGCCCCGCCGATGCACCGACAAGGTCGAGCGCTTCGTTGAATAAATGCGCCACCCCGTCACCGGATTCGAAGAACGCCGACCTCCTGCGATTCTGTTCTCTTCGAAGCTCCCGCGTTCGCTGTTCGGGCTCGGTCATGGAGTCGGCGGGATCGGATGCGCGTACGGTCAAATGTTGAACGACCGTTTCTCCCCGGGGAATTTCCCACCGGGTAATGAGTCGATTCGATCTGCTTCGGGTTCGCGAGCCTCGGCATCCGATGCGGGTCGCGACACTCCCCCGATTACTTCGAAAGATAAGTCCCCGGTCTTCGCGCTCGACACGAACCTTTTTCTCTCCAACCCGCCGACCGTCATCCACCGCCTGAATATGCTCGAAATCCGCGTCTAATTCCCAAGTGGTGGTGAATACCGCTTTCTCATTCCAGGCATTCAGTATTCGTAAATCGATATCGATGCCGGCGGGGCGCACCGTGTAGGTTAATACCGCACTGAGCCCTCTCTCAAGGAGGCCGTCCCGACTATGAATCATTCCAGACCCACTTCCCCCCGTTCCCCCGCCGGCAACTTCGGGATAAATCAGTGAGAACTCGATCCTGTTTGGTCCCGTGCATGCGGCGGAACATACGTACGGCGGCTCACCGCGGAAATAGAGTTTCAGACGACTCAGGAATCGGACTCCGTGGAAGTAGAGTCCGGTACGTTTCTCAGGGGCGATTTCTCCGGCACGATCAAATACACAAACAGACGGCCCACTCCATCCCTGAAGCAACCCCGGACGCAGCGAAGCAATTGCCCCCGCTCGCCGATGAAGCGAGCCGGGATCGTGATTGCCGCAAAATGCCATTACATAACCCTTTCTGAGAACGGCAGAGGGGGAAAGATGCATGAATAAAGCGCAATTTTCATGCCCATATGGCCGTTTTGCGGGGATGAAGCTGCGGAAGGAAGATCAAAGATCGAAGAGGAAACATCAAGCAGATTCCATTATGCGGGGACGGAGCTGCGGAAGGAAAATTAAAGGGCGAAGAGACTCCACTATGCGGGAGACGAAGCTGCACAGACACGCTCGGCATGCGAGTTGCAAACTAGAGATGGTTTGGAAAATGAAGCATGGAGAAGGGTTTTTACATGGAATCAGTACAAATCGGGCCTGCCGATCAGTTCAACGATGCTTTGCTGCGAAATGCACACCCATCCGACTGGGAAAACCCGGCCCCCGCCAGGCGATATAATCTGGTCGTATTGGGCGCGGGAACCGCCGGTCTGGTTTCGGCTGCCGGCGCCGCGATGCTGGGAGCTCGAGTTGCTCTGGTAGAAAATCGTCTGATGGGTGGAGATTGCCTGAATTCCGGGTGCGTTCCGTCCAAGGCCCTAATTCGGGCCGCCCGAGTGTGGTCGGAAATCCGGAATGCTTCCTCTTTCGGCTTTTCCGCCGATCTCGCCCCGCAGCCTGATTTCAAAGCCGCAATGGAGCGGATGCGGAAACTGCGAGCTCGGATTAGCGAACACGATTCGGCGCGCCGATTCAAAGAAATGGGGGTCGATGTTTTTATCGGTACCGGCATGTTCACCTCGCGCGACAGCATAGCGGTAGACGGTACCACTGAATTGCGTTTCAAAAAGGCCATTCTGGCAACCGGCTCACGCCCTTCGGTCCCTCCGATCACAGGGCTTGAAGAAGCGGGGTATCTTACCAACGAAACAGCGTTCTCCCTTACCGCCGGACCGTCACGCCTCGCGGTAATCGGGGGCGGACCATTGGGATGCGAACTTGCGCAGGCTTTCCAACGTCTTGGAAGCAGCGTCACCATACTTGAAGCAGGTAGCGGTTTAGTTCCTCGGGACGATCAGGAAGCGGGGGATATGCTCACAAGAGTCCTGAAGTCGGAAGGAATAGCGATTGAAACCGGCGTGGCGGTTGATGAAATTCAAGGAACCGAAATGGGGAAAGTCATTCGATACTCACAATCGGGAGAATCCCGGGAGATCACCGTTGATGAAATACTGATTGCCGCGGGACGAAGACCAAATGTCAAAAACCGAGGTCTGGATCGGGCCGATATTGCCTTCGATGAGAAAAGAGGAGTAGTCGTCGACGACTACCTGCGGACTTCGAATCCGAATGTTTATGCAGCCGGAGATTGTTGCCTTCGACGCAAGTTCACTCACAGCGCCGATGCCTCGGCACGTACCGCACTCCGAAACGCCCTCTTTCCAGGGAAAACACCGTTCAATGAGTACCGGGTTCCGTGGTGTACGTATACTGACCCCGAAATTGCACACACGGGTTTCACTCGGGCGGAAGCCGAGGCGCAGGGCATTGGAGTGGATACATTTACCGCGGATTTCAGCGAACTGGATCGCGCGCTACTTGACGGTGAAGAGCAGAAGGGTATAGTTCTGATTCACCTAAGCTCCAAAAGCGACAGAATAGTGGGAGCAACGATTGTAGCATCCCATGCAGGGGAAATGATTAACGAACTGACCCTGGCCGTACAACAGAAACTCGGTATGAAAAGACTTGCTGGGACAATTCATCCTTACCCGACGCTGGCCGAAGCGGTTAAGCAGGCCGCGGATTCGTTCAGTCGCAAGCGTGTTCCTTTGGTAGTTCCGGCGCTTCTTTCGAAACTCTTCTGGTGGATACGCCAGTGACGACAACGCATGGTTGCATATGTCAAAAGACATCTCAGGAGGGAGAAATCTCCGTTGCGGCCGATATGCTCCTTATCGATTCTTCCAAGATCGGATAGTGAGTCCCGCCATTAATTTAACGGCAGACTTCTCGGCGACCGAGAGCCGAAGCTCCAGGAAAGGCACGAATACTTTCAGGGTTTTCCATTTGACTCCCCCGTAGATGTTCGCCATGATCCCGTGATCCGAGTCGTCCCGGCGTCCCACCAGTGAATGAGCTTGAATCGTCAATACGTATCCGATCCCCGCGCCGATATACGTTTGAAACGGAAATTCTCGATCGACCGGTATCTGGTAGTTGAATTCAAGAGGCGAAACGAGCAATTGCGTGTATGTGACGGTATCCCGAGCAGTGGGTTCGGACTTGGTCCAGTAATCGATATTGGGATAGTATTGTACCTGACCGGCGAGGTTGTAGTCCCACTCGAACAGAGCGTGGGCGCCAAATCCGACAGTTCCGTCGGTGGGGCCGGGATCGACAAAACCGGCCCGAAAACCAATGCCCGCACCACCAAACCGATTATGGGTTTTCGCCGAAGTCGTCGACGGGAGTACCCAGATGCAGAGCGCTATTATTGCCACTACGATGTATTCCGAAACCGTATCATGTTGTTTCATGGTTTGTTCCTTTCTTAAGATGCTGAAGACTCCGCATGAAAGAGCGGGAAGACTCTTGGATTCTGATTCCTCCGGATAGGTGTCCAAAGTAACGGTTCTTGATACTGCGCCACCAGAGCCGCTTTTGTCACCATATTTTCAAGACGCCAAAAAAGCCTTGCGGGCTTGTTGAAAAAAATACTTGTATCCGAGGTCGTCTATGAGTTCTTCCGCCTTTTCCTCCGACACCCGTAACGTGTTCATAAATGAGCCAAACTGTTCCAGGATTCCCTACACAACATGTATATTCGTATTTTATAATAGACAGGATTATCTACAACCCCCTATCGAATCTACATAGCGCCTGTCCGGAAACTGCAGTTTCTCATCCCATTCCCCCGGAAGTTACACTGTTTCGGCCATATTCGGACCGAATTGCCCTCCGGCTGCTCTGAGTATCCAGAGCCGTCCGGACGCATCCTCTCTGATACCGGTTCAGTCCGAGGAACCGATGTCTGATGGAACGCATATATTATGCGATAGATACCAAAGGATGCCTATTACTGCTTATTCAAGCGGTTAAGTAACGCTTTGGATAGTGGAGACTGAAAATTGTGGCTTTCTCAATTCGAGACTATACCGACTTAAAAGAAGCAGGGCGCGGCGGCATGGGCAGGGTATTCGTCGCCGTGCAGAAATCGCTGCATCGACGAGTAATCCTGAAAGCGCTGTCTCCCAGGCTGGTCGGCAGCCCCGAACAGGTTCGGCGATTTGAGAACGAAGCCCGCGCCGCGGCCTCCCTTTCACACGATAACGTGATCCGCGTATTCGATTTCGGGCCGGATTCCGGTGCTTTTTTCATTTGCATGGAATACGTGGACGGCATTACCTTGAGAGACCTTGTCAAAGGTGGTTTGCCGCACGAGATCGGTCTAATGGTAGCGCTTAAGGCAATTCGGGGACTTCGTCACGCCCACCGAAACAGCGTGGCACATCGCGATGTGAAGCCCGCCAACATTCTTGTTTCGCATGAAGGGGCGGTTAAGGTTGTTGATTTCGGACTTGCCGGTGCAATCGATAGGATTCCCGGCGATACCACCACCGATCTGATCATGGGGACTCCTCTCTTTATGTCTCCCGAACATGCCGAAGGGATTGACCGCGCAACATACCGCAGCGACATGTTCTCTGTGGGCATTCTTCTGTATTGGATTTTATCCGGTGAGTACCCGTTTCCCGGCAAACGGACAATCGAAATCCTCCGAAAAATTCACGACGAAGATCCTCCACCTCTGCATTCGGTTGCACCCACAACTCCCCCGGCAATGGCAGATCTGGTCCATCAATACTTGCGAAAGAAGCCCGAAGAGCGCCCGGATACCTTTGATCCAATTATCGATTGTCTTCAGAAAATGTTCCTTGAGATGCGCATCCCCGATACGACGATGGCAGTTGCTGCCTATGCGCGTGGAGATTCCGAGGCAGTGAACCGAATTCAGGAGCTTCTTGGTCGGTACTATATTCGTTGCGCCGAGGACGCGTTGTCTCTGTCGGATAGAGAATCTGCTCGTTTTCTAATATCACGAGGCAAAGAGTTTGTCGGAGAAATACCGGAAATTGAGAAGGTATGTCAAGCCATTGCGAAACCGACATCTCGGGTACCTTCTCCGACCGAGAACAGCGAGACGGAAATTTCGACGAAATCTCGGATAAAATCCGCTGAAAACCCCATTCTGGTTCATGTTCTATCCGTGGTTGTTGCCCTGCTTGTTGTAGCACTTGGAGCCGGCGTATACTATTGGCGGACAACGATGATAGCCCGGGAACTCGCCGTTGCACCGAGAACTCCGATTGATTCCGTATCTCAGCGCGACACGTTTTCCAACACCTCTCGGAAAAGGTCGCCTAGAGGCCAAAGTAACGCGCGATCTGCAACATCCCGAAATGAGTCTACCCGAAAGCCTTCGCGTCCCGAAAAAGTTCCGACGATGGTCCGAATGGAAATCTTCCCGAGTGGGGCGACTGTGACAATTGACGGCAAAGAGTACTCAAACCGGGCTCTCTCTCGAGGAGTAGAGCTTGCTCCCGGAGATCATGTGGTGCGAGCCGGTGCTCCCGGATATCAGGGAGATACGCTGGACCTCTATATGATCTACGGTACCACCCAGCTTCTTACGGTAGCCCTCGATAGACTGGGGTACCTCTCTGTGCACGCCACTCCCGCGGCGGATATTTTTCTCAACGGAGACAAAGTCGGAAATACTTCGAGCACCGCCCCCCTGTCCCTGAAACCGGGTGGGTACTCGTTACTGTTGATGCGTTCGGAATACCTTCCGTACTCGGACCAGATACGTGTGACCGCCGGCGATACGGTGCGAATCGATGTCACTCTTGATCCCTCCAAGAGCAGGTCCTCCACCGCAATACCGGACTACGATGTCGGCGATTCCCATGCGTTCAACCCCTGAGCGAAGGCGGGGCACCGGCGAGATGAGGGTGTTTACCGGAAGACTTTTCCACAGTACCGTTGAGCTGTTACGTTGCAGGCGGGTACAAGGATACTACCTGCAGGAATCCCTGGTAGCCGGCTTTTCCGGGCATGAGAAAAGGTTAGGGCGTGTTCCCCGCCTTTTCAGACCCTCACGGCCGTGGCCGATGGGGGAGCTGCATATTCTCTTCCGCCGCACTCTTCTGCGTGAAAACCCATATCCCACTAGAGAATCGTGCTATCCGATGTGAACCTGGAACGCTTGGACAGCGCATCGGGAGGATGTATATTCGGATTACATGTTTTCTCTCATTTCCTCCTACAAGAAAGGAGCCCATGTGAAACGCATCGGCTTATCTCTCGCAGTAGTCGCAACGCTGTTGGTTGCATCGTGTGGTAATTTCGGTATGGTTCAGCAGGAACAGCGGCCTGAAATCAAGGCACCTGCGGACAAAGCAACCCTGGTGATAATTCGAGCGACCAATTTCGGGTTTGCAATGGTTGTCGACAACTACCTGGACGGGAAGCACATCGGACAGACAAAAGGGAAAACCTATTTTCTGACAGAGGTTGAACCCGGGACTCATTACGTCATGTCTCAGGCGGAGAACGTTGGGTGTGCACGGTTTGATTTCGAGGCCGGAAAGGTGTACTATCTTACGCAAGCCATATTCCCTGGAATCATGAAAGCAAGAACAGGATTTATTGCAATCGATCCCGAGCAAGCGGAGAAAGATATCGAAGATTGTGATTACTATGTGTATGACAGCGCCAATCCCGGTGAAGATATGGATCCGGAAGATTACCAGGAGACTCAAGCCGATTTTGATGAAGAAGCGAAAAGCGATCCCGATCGGCATAAAGACGTATTGAACTATCCCGGCTACTGATCGAGGCCGACCAGACGTTCAGTTCTTTATGGCATTTGGGGACGGAGCTGCATAACTACATTCAGAAAGGCAATTCAGTTTCCGCCCCCAGCTCTTGAAAGGCGATTCTTGCCGTCAACGGGATATCGCCCGATTGTCGGACGAGGCACTAGCCCCCAATTCCGGCAAAGGTGAACCTCAGGTTTCATCACCGAAGTTCTCCGTAGAGCGTTCCCCAATCCCTTTGAAAATTGGGTGTTGATATCGAACCCCGCAGGACAGTGAACGGACGGGATACGATGGCCGAAGGGGCTTTCTTTACGTTGTCCGACGAAAGAAACGTCTGAAAGGTTGTATATCCCAACGTTCCGTAACCCATATCCACGGTGGAGACGGGGACCCCTCGATATCTGATATGATTATCAAACGAGATTATTGAGATGTCTTTGGGGATACGTACACGCGCGGCGCTGAGCCACGAATAGATAGCAGAAGCCCAGTGGTCATTCGGGGCGATCAAGGCGGTCACATTCATATCCCTGATCAATGGAACGAGAACATGGCTTAAACTCAGCAGCGTGCCGGCGGTGTGTCGGCTCGGCCAATCCGGTGAAAAGGAGGGGCTGGTACGAGCCCGATGGATGAACTCGGCCGCCGTGGCGCGCATGTGGGGAAGTCCGGTCTTTCGAAGCCGTTCGTATGCTTCCAGGAATCCCTCGTTCCGCATTTCGTCCCAGAAAGCAGGATCCATAGCGGCGCACGAAATCCGTACCGATGAGTGTTCGGCACTCGCGGTTCGAGAGAGAAGGTTGTAGCGTTCCCATATCCAGGGAGTGTCGGCCGGTATCGGGTATCCGATATTTCGGTGACCCGCTTGAACAATAGTCTCAAGAGCGGTTTCGACAATGCGTCGCTCTGAACTGTAAACATGAGTAACCCCCGGATAGGATTCTAATTGCAAAGATGATTCGGTGGTCTGCGGTACGATATGGAAGATCACGACGGGGCGGCCGAGGCGGGTGAGCGAAGGAAGCCACTCTTTCAGCCGTGATGCAGTCTGCACGGTGACTAGTGCCCCACGATATCCTTCCTTGAGTTTGCCGATGTACTGCAGGGTCTGAGCGAGCCCGGTAGGAAGCCCGTAGGTGCACGGTACCGCCTCCTTTAATAAGGCGGACTTAAGCAGGTGCCGTGATTTTTGAACCTCACTCGTGAATACGTCACAGAACGATGCGATGCGAGGGTTCGATGCCATTTTGAACCACTGACGCGGTCCTTGCATTAGAAGAACGACAGTCCCTTTCAAAACGGTGTTCCCGGTAATGCGGGCACTACCGGTCGCGCCATGTACTATCCACTTCCGACCTTCTTTACGTACGAGATCTTCGGCTGCAAGGATCTCCACCGCACCGGCCACGGTCGTACGGGAGACACGATACTCTGATGCAATCACCTCGAATTTCGGAAGCGCAGCTTCTTCTCTGTAGATTCCCCCCAAGATGGCGGTCCGTAGCTCCTCGGCAAGCCGGACTCGTGAAGAAGAGGTCTCATCATCGGAATCCGGAGAGTTCTTCCGTGACCGAATCCCGGGAGCCCGGTCAAGTATCCCCTCCTCCCTGAGAATATTCACGGCTTTGCGCAGGGTTGGCCTGGAGACACCCCATTGTCTACTGAGAGAAGATATGGTTAGAGGCTTGTTTGCGTCAAGAACGGTTCGCAGTCGATGAACGCACATATCGACAAGGGATGTATTCTCTTTGCCGGTTTTCAAACTATTGACAGCTCCTCGTTCTACCACGCCGTACGCCGGATGCTTCGGCTCAGCTACCGAACCGGCGAAATAGCGGCATACTCATTCCCCGGCTCCGCTTTCCCGGGGAAAATGGTTGTAGTCGGCCAAATTGAGCAGCCCTCCCTTCCGCGCCCAGGAAACGCCGCATTCCGAAGGTAACGCGAATCGGCCGTAGCATTCTTCGAAAATGTCGTCAAGCCCCTCCACCCATCGGCGGGTATCCTCCCCCGTTTCTTCCCGCACTATGCCGGCGGGAAATGTGACTATTTCGGGAAGCGATTCCTGGAATCCGTTTACACAACGTGTGTGTGCCGTACCGGCTTCAATCCCGCACAGCGACCGCTCACCATGACGGACTGCTTCGAGAGTCTGAGAAAGTTTTCGGTCGACATCCGCCTCGGGAACTCCGTAGGCACGCTCCGCACCGTCGTTACGACGGCCGGAAAGCGCTCCCGAGCCTTCATCCAGACTCACAACCCCATTCTCGAATATAAACTCGAACCGAGGATCGCGTCGAGACCGGGTTGCGTGGGAAGTAAAAAGCATAACAGGTACCCCCTCCGCGGTGCGACAGCGCAGAAATGCGGTATCGTAGTTCTCAATATCGTTGGCTTGGTAGGCCTCTCCCTCTACTTCCACCGGACTGGCACTTGTATCTGGGGCATCGCCAAGGACATAGAGCATGTTGTGAAGGAAATGGGCGGCAGCATTGTTGACGGGACTATCGAGCACAAAAGCCCCCCGTGGATCCTGTATAGCACCGGCCCAGTCATTTCGCGTGTAGTAGCGGTTGCCGCGAGGCCAGAGTACGATCGTCTTCAGTTGGACAGGCTTACCGTACCAGCCGTCCATTATGTCTGCTTTCAACGCTTGTATGGCTCTGCTGAAGGACCATTGGTATCCGATAGAAACGATCTTCTTCGCGCTGTCCCGCGCTCGTACCAAATCCGGGACCTGCTGAATTAGCGGACAGAGTGGCTTCTCGCAAAGCACGTGAGAGCCGTGAGCCAAAGCGGTCAGCATATGGGGGGAGTGCAACTGAATAGGCGAGGATATGACCGCGATATCGGCCGAATTACCTCGATAGAAATCATCCAGCGAATGGTAGTGAACAGCTCCGAGAGCACGGAGTTCATCAAGACGATCGCACCGCTCGGGAGCAGGATCAACAACTCCTGCAACGCGGATATCCAAGTCCGGGCATTCAAGCACTCTCTTTATGTAGAATCTTCCATAGCCACCGGCGCCAATAAGAACCGCACTTAGCATTCAGCCCCCAACCTTGAAACCTGTTTTACAACTTAAACTGTCTGTCCGGCAAATCCACGCTTCACTTTCCCGATGTATGATCGGGACTCACTTCGGCACTTCGGCAAGCTCACTTCGGCAAGCTCAGTGCGCCGCAGTGCAACGCAGCACAAGTTTTGGTGTGTTATTTGTCCACAAAGGTTGTTTGACCATCCACCTCAATAGTCACATCCCGAGATGCTAACCAAATATACGCAAAACACCCGGCTTCATTGTGCGGCAGGACTGATTGCTGCCACTCCCCTCGGCGTGTCCCGTATCTGCACGGTCGAGACGGTCCCTTTCACGTAGCTTTCCGGCGGCATCCCAGACGAGAGTCGCACGATTTGTCGATTTCACCTGGTATCGCCGGTCCCGACCACGGGTATTTCCAGGTCTGAGCGGCGATACTCTTTCGGTGAAGAGTTTTCTTAATTGCCATATTATGATACCATGATACCCAAACATGAAACAACGCCGCTTTGATCTCTCTACTTTTACTACACGGACGCCATCGAATGGGTCGGAACGGAGAGAATCTCTATCGCTCCTTCGATGCGACATGATTGGTAAGGATTAAGCCGAGGGAGGCATTTCAATGCGGGTTGTTATTTTGGCGAGTTTGTCCCTTTTTATGATATTTGGAACTCACGCTCCGGCCCTGGCCGAAGATGGGTACAATTTTACGCCCTTTGGAATTCGTGTAGAGCGTCTTCCCGACAACCCCATGCTCACCCTGGATATGTTTTCCGAAGATCGTACCGAACACAGCCTCATGAGCGGCTGCCTGATCAAAGTGCCTTCATGGGTAGAAAACCCTCTGGGCAAATACTATTTGTATAGTGCCCAGCACCACGGTCGGGACCATCTCGACCTATCGTACTCCGATAATATCAACGGCCCCTGGACGGTGTATGAGCCCGGGGTTTTGCCGATTGAAGAGACCTGTGACGGAGAAGTGGATCATATCTCGGCACCGGATGTCCATGTGGTTGATGATCAGCAGAGATTTGTAATGTTCTTTCACGGTATGAGTTCATGCTATGGTCATCACGGAAGCATAGCCCTGAGTGATGATGGTGTAACGTGGCACGGCACGGACTACTGGATCCCCGCGTATTTCGTTGTTAAGCAGGCTATTGACGGGAAATACTACGGTGTTGGGAAAAAGGGTGAGTTGTTTCGATCGGATTCCTTGATTACCGATCGGGGAACCGAGAAGCATTCCGACAGATATGCGATGATATATAAATTACCGGAAGATCCTATAGAAACAATCAAGTTTGCACGCCATTCCAGTCTGCGTCTTGTACAGGATACCATGTACGTTTTATACAGCAATCGGGGTGATACACTGGAGCATCTCAAGGTTATCAAGGTCGTTAATTTTACCGATCCCGACACCTCGAACTGGATTGTATCGGAAGGCCAATCGCTGCTCCGGCCTGAATACGACTGGGAGGGAGTGAATTTCCCGATCAAGGTCTCCGCCGGAGGACATACCGGGAAGCACGAACTCCGGGACCCCAAAGTCTACACTGTCGAAAATCAGGATTACCTTTGTTACTCCGTTGCTGCAGAGAGTGGTGTCGCGATTGCCCGCATTTTTTTCCCAGGCGTGGATTATGGAAATGTGTCGACGCTGAACCGCGAACCGCAACATTCCCCGCTTTCATTGCCGTCGTACGGGCGTCACCGCGGTAAGGTATTTACACTAAACGGCAGAACTCAGGAGCCGAGCCCAAACCGACGAGCCGCACCAACCCGGCAACCCATCGTGGTCTCGGACGACGGTGGCACAAAGCTGGAAACCGAGGGTTTCTCCGGGGATAGTCGACGGTAACCTCTTGGGGAACCCTCTCCTCTCCCTCCCTGGGGACGGAGCTGCAGTCGGCGGCCAATATCCGAGGAGTGGCTTGCGCTTCAGCAACGCCGGACGGACATGGGGACGGAGCTGCGCCATTTAGTCGAGACCTGGAAGCAGGTTTCTCCGCAGAAGCTGAATCGGCGGTGTTCGTACGGTGTCTACTGCGACACTCTCGTCGGGTCTGTATATCGTACAGGTAAAGACACCTGGAGATGCGGTTACCCAATCATTCTTCCGCTTCCGATAACCACGATCGTCGGAACGACTGTTGCCTTTCGAATCACAGAGGTCGGGAATGCAGGGCTTCCCGACCTCTGCCTATCCTCTTTTTCAGCGCGGAAATACCATCTGCTGCACATCGACTCCTTCGATTGCTTTCAGTGCAGAAACGAAGTTATTAACAGTTTCCGTGGTACCGACCATTTCTACCAGAAGAAGACCATTGGGAGAGCAGAATCCGTCGGAGACTTCGTGGAGTCCGATTCGAGTCTTGATATTACAGCCGTATTCGGTCAACACCCCTTGTACCGAGGGCACGTGAGATACACGATCGGTAATGTGAACACCCACAACAAAATAAGCGTTTTCGCTTTCGGGCATTGCTGCCTCCTTGTCGTCTGGAATGGTTTAATGATTGGTCGCTCGAAGACCATTGTTTGATTCGACTCAACGGCTTTCGGAAGACGCTCGGTGGACTTCCGATATGCGAAATATATGTCCCGACAGTGTACGTCTCCCAACCGGCTTCGCTATCCCGAGCAATTTTCCGTATCCTCACTATCTCAGGCTTCATCCCCCGATCGGAATATCTCACTCACCGAATGGTCATAGTGTACTCGATTTATTGCGCGCGCCAACCGCTCAGCCAACGTACTGACCTGGAGGAACGGTACGCGGCGAAATCGTTTTGTTTGTGGAATACTGTCGGTTGTCGTTACCCGTGTTAACCCGTGATCACGATGGAGTTCATCGAGCAGGTCATAGGCTTTCTCGGTACAAAGGTTATGCGAAACCCCAAGCATGATTTCGGGGATACCGATCTCTCCCGCGAGTTTTTCGGATACCGCACGAAGCGTTCCGCCGCTGCTGATGATGTCGTCCAGCAGGATAGCTCTCTGTTTACCCGTAAAATTCCCAATTATCTCGGCATTCTCTACCGCTTCGGGAGCGGGACGAAACTTTGAAGCTATTGCGGCATTCAGCCCCATGATTCGTGCAACATGAGTAACCATCTTCGCCGCCCCGGCATCGGGTGCCACCAGAATCGTTTCCGGATCATTGCGATAATCGGCGTACTGCTCGCAAAACAGGTCGTATGGTTCGAGCATGTTGACCGGTGTGGTGCCGTAAAAGCCTTCAACCTGACGGCTGTGCGGATGCCAGGTCATGATTCGGTCGATACCGGACTCGATACTCAGGTCGGCCATAAGACGAGCCGTGGTCGCTTCCCGAGTAAATCGAGTCGGTTTATCCTGACGTGCGTAGGCGAGATACGGCACCACGGCGGTGACATATCGAGCGCCATGCTCCTTGAGCGCCCGCGCAGCGATAAGAAGCGCCACATAGTTTTCATCGACCCTTCGCCCGCACTCCGGATCGTAGAGAGACTGCACAACGAACGCATCCGCGCCACCCACATGCCGCGTTAAACGAACGTTCGTTTCCGAGTCCGAAAACTGTGAATCGATGTTCTCCAGCACACGCACATCACGCCCGCTTCCCGAGTCTCGGGCAAATTGATAGTAGTTATCCACGATTGCCCGGGCCAGTTCTTCTCCTGATCTGCACGAGGCTACCAGTAAGGGGCCCCGGTCGGAAAAAAGGCCATGAGCCTTATCGCGTGCGTAGCTTTCGGGGACAATAAAATAATCGGACGATCGAGGCCCCATGAAGACTCCCGCTTGAGGATGCCGGTTCAAAGAGTCGTGTTCCCATGCAATTCGGATACCAAATTCAAGAAATCACAGTCTTCCTCCACGTTGCTCTTTTATACCCGATGCAAAGACGAGGGAAATGCCGTTCGACCTTTTCATTTCTGCGAAGGCTTTTTAGAATCTGAAAACATGTCTGAAGCGATTTGGGGTAGAAAGTATTCCACGAAATACCCTCTACAAAGCCCATATCGGACAGCGGGGAATCGACTCTCACCTTAGGAATGCATTATCTCAGGCCGGCCCGGCAGTTGCATATTCGGAGGGTGAATGGCCCCGGTTTGAAAAACGGGACATCGTTCTCCGGTTCCAACAGGCGTGGACCGGAGACTGGTGAAATCGAGGCGAAGGGCTTTTTCGACGCAGCTTGGCGACCACCACTCATCCCCCACTCCCTGCTTCAAGCGCCTTCAGATCCGGGCAAGCTCGGGTGCCGGCAAATCCATCGTGCAAAGCCTGACGCTTTCGACCTTGCCCGGAGGAGGGCAATGTATGTTGAGGGGGAATCGTTCTCTCTAATAATTTCTTAACGCCGAATTGTTACTTTCTTTGTCGAACTGAGTATTCATTTGGAATTCCCCCCGGTCGCCCAGCCGGAAATCATGATAATCCCGAGTAAAAACATAGGATGACTCAATCT